>JAFLJW010000305.1 GCA_022712815.1 Pseudodesulfovibrio sp.
TCTGCGACCAGTACCTTGATGAGTGCTTCGACGCTTGCGGCATTCCCATCCATGATCACGTGACGCGCTCCTTCTCGACTGGCTTCAATCAGGCTGGAGTACGTATGCATGGCATTGGCCCCTTCCACCAGCATAAGCAGAAGAAGAGCCATTATGGGGAGCATCAGTGCAAACTCGATTGCCGCGAGTCCTTGACGTGAACTGTCCCACTTCCTCATTTTCATTCTCCTTGATATCGTGCCCCGGCAAAATACCGAGTGATCAGCTTAAAGCAATGGACATGCCAACTCATAAGCTTGGTGTAAATATATGCCGCTAACCATTGAATTAAAAGGTGAAAAAATATTATAATCGAATAAATCCACACTCCCTGCATCCAATATCAAGAGCGTTAGTCTATTTTTTGTGGATTTGTGTTTCCGATTCATGTATTATATTTTCATGGCGAAAAAGAGATGGGAGAGCATTATGGCTGTACGGATTCTTGTTGTCGATGATGACCGCGCATTTCAGGGGATGCTTGTAGAGGCTTTGACCGACAAAGGGTATGAAGTTGATACGGCCCCTACTGCCGAAGAAGGCATCAAGAAGGCCGGTGCCGGTAAATTCGACCTTATCCTGCATGATATCAAGCTGCCGGGCATGTCCGGCCTGGATGCGTTGCCGCATCTGGCGGATGCCGCGCCGGGCGTGGATGTTATTGTCATGACCGGCTATGCCTCCAAGGATTCCGGTGTCCAGGCCATGCAGCGCGGGGCGTATGATTATTTCACCAAGCCTTTCTCCCTGAGCGAGATGGAGGTGGTGGTTCGCCGCGCCCTGGAAAAACGCAGGCTCCAGGCAGAACTCTTTGAACTCAAGCGCAGGGGTGGCTCCAGCCCGCTAAGCGACATCATCGGCCAGTCCGCTCCCATGATGGCGGCCAAGGAGCGTATCGCTCGTGTGGCCGAACTCAATACCGACGTACTCATCATGGGCGAAACCGGTACAGGTAAAGAGCTGGTTTCCGACACGATTCATGCCTTGAGCAGTCGGGCCAAGGGTCCTTTCATCAAGCTCAACTGCGCCGCCATTCCCGAAAACCTTCTGGAAAGCGAACTGTTCGGCCATGAGAAGGGAGCCTTTACCGGTGCGACCTCGACCAGGCCGGGCAAGTTTGAGCAGGCCGAGGGTGGCTCCATCCTGCTTGATGAAATTGGTGACATGCCGATCCACCTGCAACCGAAGCTGCTCCGCGCCGTTGAGCAGAAACAGGCCGAGCGCGTAGGTGGAAGCAAGATCATCAAGTACGATGTGCGCATCATTGCGGCCACCAATCAGGAGCTTGAGCAGCAGGTTGATGAGGGCAAATTCAGAAGTGATCTCTATTACAGATTGAATGTAGCGACCCTGATCCTTCCTCCCCTGCGGGAACGCAAGAGCGACCTGCCTCAACTGGCCGAGTTTTTTCTGGATCGCGCCAACCGACGGCTCGGAACCGACATCAGTGGCATATCCATCGAGGCCATGGAGATATTCTTCAACTATAGCTGGCCGGGTAACGTGCGCCAGTTCGCCAATGCCGTGGAACGCGCTGCCATTTTCTGCAAATCCACCATGATCACCCCGGCGGAAGTGGATCAGGCCTTTTCAAATGCCCAGCCAGTCACCGACACAGGTTTCCACGGACTGCCCGGAACCGAACTGCCGCTCAAGCAGGCCATTGGCGAGTATGAAAAAGCCTTGATCGAAAACGCCCTTCGCACTTGTGGCGGAACACAGACCGAGGCGGCCACCGCCCTGGGAATATCCGCCAAAAATCTTTGGAACAAGCTCAAAAAGCACGGTATTGACCCGATATCATTCAAAGTCTAGCTTCAAGTGCAAAGAAAAAATCAAATCTTCGCATATTTCCCATACACGAAGATTTGATCTTTTTGCAGCAGACCTGAGCCATAAGTTCTTGTAAGCCTCGAAAGACTCGGCGACAATTCACTCAACGCAGCAATCAAGCCTTTTTCAACAGCCTGAGTCCGGGGTACAATTCCGGCCTTTTCCCTTTATGACGGAATCTAAACCTACTCTTTTACAGACCCGGCCAGCAATCCTCGGATAAAATATCGACCAAGGAAGATATAGATACACAGGACCGGCACCGCAGCCATGATGGAACCTGCCATGGGGAGGTTCCAGCTCACGGCCTGACCGCCTGCCAGTTGGGCCAGACCAACAGTGACCGGGTTGTCAGCGTGCCTTGTGAGGCAGATACCCCACAAAAACTCGTTCCATATCTGAGTGAACTGCCAGAGGCTCGTGACCACGAATCCGGGGATGGAAAGCGGAAAGACGATGCGTGTATAGATGGAAAAGAATCCCGCCCCGTCCAGACGGCCCGACTCGATGAGCGCGGTCGGAATTTGCGAGTAGAAGTTACGGAAAATGAGCGATGTAATAGGCAATCCGTAAACGATATGGGCCAGAATCAGTCCAGCCAGACCGCCGTAAAGATTCATGGCCCGCAGGGTCTGGAAGAGCGGAATCAAAATGACCTGATACGGAATGAACATGCCGAACAGGAAAAGCGTGAAGATAACTTCCGAGCCTTTGAACTTCCACTTGGAAAAGACATAGCCGTTGAGCGAGCCAAGCACTGTGGAGCCGATGGTGGCGCACACCGTCAGGATGATCGAGTTGATGAAATTCGGCTTGAGCAGGTCGATGGCAGTGGAAAAGCTCGACCAGTTGATTTTGGCCGGGAATTCCCAGGCCGTCGGCAAGCTGATGTCAGCCGGGAACTTGAGGGCTGTCACCACCGCCATGTAGGCTGGCATCAAAAACAGGAGAGCCATGATCGTCAATGTTCCGTAAAGGAAAACCGACCCGAGCGTGATTTTGTTTGTCATGTTAGTGTCTCCCTCTCTGCCTGTACTGGCTGACCAGATAGGGTACGATGAACAGGGCCGCAATGAGGAAAAGCACGATGGCGATGGCCGCGCCCTGAGCAAAATCATTGGCCCGGAATGTCGTCAGGTACATGGTGAGCGCGGGATGTCCGGTCTCGGCGTTGTCCGGGCCGGTCATGGCAAAGATGAGGTCAAACATCTTGAGCGAGATATGGGACAGGATAATGACCGCGCTGATGGTGATGGGCTTGAGCATGGGGATGGCGACATGGCGGTAATACCCGACCTCAGAGGCCCCATCGAGCATGGCTGCGTCTCGCAGGTCTTGTGAAATACCATTGAAACCGGCCAGATACAGGGCCATGGTGTAGCCGGAATACTGCCAGACGGTCGCCATGATGATGCCTAGCGTTGCCATGTTGAAGCCGTGCATCTCTTCCATGAAGAGAGCTTCCGGCAACAGGCCGCCGAACAGCCAGGCCCCTGCGCCGAGCACGATACCGGGGATGAGCCACAATTCCACGGCCCGGCGGGAGTTGGACTTGAGCATCCAGAGACCGGTCAGGATCATGACGAACGAGGCGACATATATCAATATCTGAAAAAGATTCTGCCAGTTGAATTCAAGTATGGCGGCAGTGCTGGAGAGCCATTGGTACGACAGCGGTTCCATGCCCACATAGGTGGGCAAGACATTCAGGCCGCCCTGAGGGGCGAGCAACCAGCGCCAAATGGTGCCGGAGACGATGAATGACAGGGACATGGGAAAGAGGAATATGGTCCGAAGGACATCTTCGCCCTTGGGCTTGCGATCAAGCAAAATAGCGATGAACAGGCCGAGCCCGACAGCTCCGAGAAGCAGCAGGACTGAATAATAAACGGCGTTGACCAAATCCTGACGGAACCCGCCACCCAAAAATCCGGTGAACAGCTCATCGTAATTGGCCAGACCGACAAAATTCTTTTCCGGTGTCAGGGACAATGATCCCGAACCGCCCCAGTCGGTCATTGAGGTCCAAATGGTTTCCCCGATGAACCCGTAGACGAAAACACCTATCAGAATAATGGACGGCAACAACGTCAAAAACGCTTTCAGCCTGTCTCTCGAAGCTTCCCGCATACTTACTCATTTTTTTTAGGGCCATGCGCCGGAGACCAAAACCCCCGGCGCATGAAAAACCCGTTTATTCTACTTAGATACCAGCCTTGTTGGCGAGCTGCTGGCATGCCTTTGCGGCAAATTCAGCATTCCTTGACTTCAGGAACATCTCCATGATGGAGGAGAATCCACCTGTGAAGGTCTCGTTGGCAGCAACGCCGTGAGCCAGGGAACCAACCACGCGGTCCTTGCCGAAATCAGCGGCAGCGGACTTGAGGTAGTCGTTGTACTTGCTCAGGTCAGTGTCAGTACGGGCAGAGATGGAACCCTTGATCGGGTTGAATGTATCACTGCCTTCCTTGGAACCGAGAACCTTGAGCCATGCAATAGCGTTGTCGCGGTTCTTGACGCCCTTGGGAAGGCCAAAGGAATCTGCCAGGAACATGAAGTCTCCACCGGTTCCCGGGGAAGCGATCCAACCGAAGTCCTTGCCGGGAGCCATTTTCTTGGTGGTAAACATGTAACCGGCGGCCCAGTCACCCATGACATTGAAGGCAGCGCGGCCGTCAATAACCATGTCGGTAGCCTGCTGCCAGGACAAGGAGGATGCGTCAGAGTTGGTGTACTCAAGAATCTTGCCGAGCAGAGCCCAGGCCTCGATGCCTTCGGGGCTGTCAAACTTCAGCTTGCCGGACCACAGGGCATCCCAATTAT
The DNA here is from genome assembly GCA_022712815.1 of Pseudodesulfovibrio sp. Lineage (GTDB taxonomy): Bacteria > Desulfobacterota > Desulfovibrionia > Desulfovibrionales > Desulfovibrionaceae > Pseudodesulfovibrio. Next base: position 4,696 of record JAFLJW010000305.1, read on the forward strand.
CTGCGCCAAGAGAGTCCAGGGCAACGGATTCCCACAAATGGTTGATGGTCCAGTTCTCGGCGATTGACAGAGGCATAACACCAGCCGCTTTCAGCTTGGGAGCAATGGCAAAGAAATCATCCCATGTCTTGGGAGCTTCAACGCCCCATTTCTTCAGGTTGGCCGGAATGTACCACATCACGTTGGAACGATGGATAGTGACCGGAACGGACCAGATGCCCTTGTCAGTGCCGATCAGCTTGATCAAACCTTCGGGAAAAACCTCTGTCCAGCCCATTTCCGTGAACAGGGGGGTCAGGTCTTCCATGCGGTCGGACTTGACCCAGGTGCCGATCAGTTCCTGACCTGCATGAACCTGGAAGGACTCCGGCGGCTCGCCACCGAGCATACGGGTCTTGAGGACGGCTCTGGCGTTGACGCCGGAACCACCGGTGACCCTGGCGTTGATAACTTTAACACCGGGATTTTGTGTTTTGTAGATATCGATCAGTGCCTGCAAGGCCGGACCTTCATCACCCGCCCACCAGGAAAAGATTTCCAGCTCGCCGGTCAGTTCTTTTGCCTGTGCGGTCAACGGCACGCTGAGCATCAGGGCTGCAACCATCACGATGAGAACTTTTGCTAAAGCCTTTTTCATAATACCTCCTAAAAATTTCATAAAACACCTCCAACTAATCAAATGCGTATAAAAACAACCACTTCCATGACCACAAAATCAAAGAAGAGAGTTGGTTGTTTCAGGGTCGAACAAAATAATGCGATCCGGCTCAAAACCGATGTCCATCATCTTTCCGGAGGCAGCCATGACCCGGCCCTCGACCTCGGCGATCATGGAGTTGCCGCCGATCTCGTATTCCAGATGAGACTGGCCGCCGAGAATCTCGGCCACCACGACTTTACCCTTGAAACGCCATTGTTCAGGCACGCGGTTCACGGCCCCGCCGACCTTGATTGCATCGGGCCTGATGCCGACTATCACCGGCGCACCGTCCGCAAGCTCCGGCTTTGCCTTGGGCAATGGGACCACAAGGGAATCCATGGTCACCGAAGGGATTCCATCAATGATGGAATACGTCCCTTCCATGATGTTCATGGGCGGATTGCCGATGAACTGGGCCACGAACACGTTTCCGGGGCGCTCGAAAATATCAATGGGTGAACCAACCTGCTGGATGGTGCCATCTTTTAAAATGACAATCCGATCAGCCAGGGTCATGGCCTCGATCTGATCGTGGGTGACGTAAATGGTGGTGGTCGACAGCTGCTCGTGCATCTTGCGAAGCTCCATTCGCATCTGGGTTCTGAGCTGGGCATCAAGGTTGGAAAGCGGCTCGTCGAAC
>JAFLJW010000086.1 GCA_022712815.1 Pseudodesulfovibrio sp.
TGAGCATGGAATCCTGTCCGATCTTCCCAGAGGAGGCAAACGGCACGGAGCATTGTCCGAGGCTCTGCCCAAGATCAAGGACGGCTTCCTGAAACAGGGACATCAGTTTGCTTTGGACAAGCTCAATGAACGATCCCAGAACGTGCTCGACAACGGTTTACAGCGCATCGCTAGGGATGCACTTGGGACAAAGGATGAGAAAAACATCCAGGCCCACGATGACGCTACCTTCGATCTCATCAACAAGTATGAGCTCTCCGAGGCCAAATTTGATGAGAAGGATGCTGATACCATGTACGACAAGTATTTGAACTATGCGGGTGTTGACTTAGAGAAAGCACAAGCTGCTGAGAACGAGGATATTCCTGGTGCCAAGTCTGGCTTCAAGATGGAAGATACCGAGATGTACGCTGAGAACGACACCGGCACCATGAGCGATGCCGGAGGTGAAGGGGAGAAGAATGCTGCGTCTATGTCTGAGAAGGCAGCGGTTGATTGGCGTACGCTCGGAAAAATGTTCCAAAAATACGAATCGGGTAAAGATGGCGCAGGAACAGTTTCTTCTGGCAAAGGTGACCCTGGCGGTGTATCGTACGGCACTTATCAGATGACAAGTAAGCAGGGTGAGAAAACCGGAGGAACTGCGTCCAAGTTCCTTCAGTGGGAGAAGTTTCCACACAGAGAGAAATTTGAGGGTAAAATTCCCGGGACTCCTTATTTTTCAGAAGAGTGGACGAAAATTGCTAAGGAAGACCCGGAAGAATTTGCAAAATTACAGCATGGGTTCATTTATGAATCCCACTTTCGGCCAGCAGAACGAAGCTTGAACAAGAAGCTCGGCATCAAGCTCAATGAACAGTCAGCGACGCTGAACGAGGTAGTTTGGTCGGCAAGCGTCCAATACAGCCCCAAAATGATGGTGAAGGCGACAAAACGTTTTCAAACGCTTTCTGAGGGACTCGACAAATCATCCCCTGAGTACGAAGAGAAACTTATCAGGGCGATTTATGAGCAAAAGGCTGAAACGGAATGTGGAAAATGTAGTGATAGCGTGAAAGCAGGCGTTGCCAAACGGGTAAAAAATGAACTGGACGAGGCTCTTGAACGATTAAGTGAAGAAAGAAGATAAGGAATGATGTACTGGAGGTTACGTTTGTTGGTCTTATTAACCCTTGGGGCAGCCTGTTCGGGCTGCTCTGAGGATTACAGCGAATATGCTGGAGTGTATATGCACGAGAGCAGAGGCATGTATACGAATGCCAAAATCGAAGTTAAGGGGAATAAAGGGTATATTCATCTGAGTGGTGGGTATGTCATTGAATCTGCCCCGACTGACAGATATGGCGGTCAGTGTGAGATTGAGGTCTTCGGTTATTTTGAGGGTGACAAGTTTTTGGGGTCGATACTCCCGAAAGAGGGCATGGAGCATACAAAACAGGATCGGTGGATAGCCATTCTGTTTGGTGATGGTTGGCTGGACGTCAAGGGATATGACGGAGACGAATATTGTGGATACTGGATGAGAATGCATGGGGTTTATAAGAAATATTCATGCACGGAGCTCAAAGAGATATACCACAGGGAATTATCTTATTACCGAGAGAATCCGGAAGAACTTGAAGACCTTTGTCAGTAACAATAAAGAGGTGGGGCAAAAGCCTCACCCCTTTTCCATTTGTCCAATCCAATAATGGTGTACTTTTGATATAACCGCATACCATTTCATCAAGAATATCAGTATCTACGGACAAGGTCCTAGCTGTTCATCCTACACGTTGGATACCGTCATGGGAATTCCAACGAGGACGAGGGCTGTCTTTGTTCGTCCGTTCTATGAAAACTAGCGAGGTGGTGTATGAAGTCCAAGGACAACTTCGAGAGAAGCGTCTTAGGTTCTGAAGCCTACGAGCGTGAGATCAAGCGAGTGAATGTTAATTTCCCGCTCTGGACGGTCAAGGAAATGGACGAGAGGGCCGGACGCTTCGGTATTTCCAGACAGGCATTGGTCAAGGTCTGGAAATACCGAAGCGTCCGGTCTGAGGACAAGCTGGCCCTGTAAAGTAGGGCATTGGGAGGTCGAATAGGTTCCATTTCTATACCTCCCAAGAATAGACAAAAAATCGCTCATCCGGTTAAAGCGCACTTTGACTCATGAATCCCCATGATTCTGAGTTTGAAAAACTCCTTGTCCCGGTAGCCGTACGCCTGCCGTTTCAATGTCTTGATCTTGTTGTTTGTCCCTTCGATCGGACCAGATGAAATAGGATGGTCGTAATAGGACAAGATGCCGAAGCGGTATGACTCCAAAGTCTTTGCCGTCACTTGTAATGGTCTGATTTCCGATGCTTAAAGAGCTTTGCGATATACTACGAGGCCCCTTTTTGGAATTTTCTTGTAGAAAGGTTGAAATCAGGTCTGGTGCGCCCAACAGACCCCACAGCCTAGAGCATATCCGCGCCACTCAGCACTGAGACGAACCGTTTGAAGACATCCATGTCCACCCCGTCACGCATATCGTGCCGGATGAGGGTCAGGGCTTCGTAGGGGGGCATGGCCTCGGCATAAGGGCGGGCCGTTGTCAGGGCATCGTAGATATCAGCCATGGAAATGATACGGACCGGCATGGGAATGCTGTCTCCCTTGAGGCCTGCGGGATAGCCTGTGCCATCCAGTTTCTCGTGATGAAAGAGGATACAATTGATGGTGTTTTGCGTCATGGGCAGATGGGCGCACATGGAAACGCCGTGGACAGGGTGTTCCTTGATGATCTCGCGCTCGGACTGGGTCAGGGAACCGCGTTTGTTAAGGATACGCCGGGGAATTTTGGCCTTGCCCACATCGTGCAGCATCGCGCCAAGACCGCATTCGAATATCTCGCCATCACTCATATCGCAATTCTGAAATACGGCCACCGAATAAATGAAAACCTGCATGCAATGGGTGTAAGTCTTGTAATCGTGAGAAATGAACGAGGCAATGGCAGAAAGAGAATGGTCCTCGGCCAGAAATTTGATGGAACTTTTGACAATTTCCGTGATGCGATCAAAGTGCCTGGCCCTGAGCGAAGAGGGCAGCTTGCGGTCAAAGACATCCTGCATGACCACGGTGGTGGCCTCGTAAAAAACCTTGGACCGGACATCTATGGCCAATTCCTGATCAAGAAGAATTGTCCCCAGATTTTGCTCAATATATTTTTCATACTGCTGTCGTTCAGAACCTTGGATATAGACTTCCTTGACTCCGTTCGTGTGCAGTATCCGACGATGTTTGATGGTAAATTTCTGGCCCGATTTGGTGTAGAGAACGAAGTCCCCTCCTTGCCAGAGGTAGACGGAAAAGTCCCCCAAGACCTCCGGGAACAGCATCACCGGAGAGACGGGAAAATAGGATACCGGCCGAGCGGCACAAGAGTTCGTATCCATCTAAAAAGGCATATAATAAGAGCCGACAAAAAGCTAGTAAAATCCCCGACAATGTCTAGACAGGAGAAGGAGTGTGAAGACTTTAGCACCCTTTTCAAGGGACTGTCGCCACAATTGACGATATAGGTTTTTCGCTTAAAGAAACACGCCCTTGAATTGAACTGCGACTGTTTCACGCCTTAGATATCAACAGCCTTATTTTATTACCGTGACAGGTAGACGAGAGTTCAGTTTGTTCATGAGAAGCTCCCTGTCTGGAGGGATGATGTCCATGAAAACATGTTTTTCTTCTTCATAAACAGAAAAAGGAAGGCGTGGGTATCCTTTTGTCCATACCGGCTCAAAGTGTACATCTGGATCATCAATCCAGATAACACCCATGCCGCAATCGCTATCAACAACAAAGGACTGTATGGCCGGATAGTTGTGATGCAGGTCGTGCATGATTTTCCAGACATCGCCATTCCAGACGTCTGTTGTTTTTATCCGGGCACCCTCTTCTCTTGTGGTGGGAAGAAGGTCATGGACCACGATGTATCCGCGGGAACGCAGACAATTCACTGCGTTGAAAACATCTTTGATTGCCTGCTCGTACAGATGCAGGCCGTCCACAAAAACCACATCAAACAGGGTGTGGTCTTTTTCGAAAAAAACATCGCTTTCACAAGGAAAGACCCGAACCCCGTCAAGCCCACCACTAAATGAAGGGTGCGCATACTGAGTCAGCGGGTTCGGATCGACTCCGGTCCTGTTGGCTGCCTGAATCTGGCTGATAGCCATGCCGTCCCGAATTCCGATTTCAAGATAGTCCTTTGCATCAACATGGGCACAAATCATGTTTATCAATTCAATTCTGGTCATTGAAGCCTCTTTGTTTTTCGTATGTTTTGTCGAAAAACCGGATATTTCTTCCTGCTCCACCGGACAAGTCCCAGACGGTGCTAGCTGTCTTTTCATGGCCCGTTTGTATCCTGTCTAATGAACATTAAAAGCACTGGCTATAAAAAAACGGATTCCGTCTGTCTCTCCATGGGAAAGAGTCGTGCCAGGACCGTTCTGATTTCGTCCAGTTCGACAGGCTTTGCAATGTAGTCGGTCATGCCTCCCTCAATGAACATTTCCCGATCACCGAGCATGGTATGCGCCGTCATGGCGATGACTGGGATATGCGGGTCGAGTATGGAGTCTGGCGAGGTGCTTCGAATCCGGAGAGTTGCCTCCAGCCCATCCATGCCTGGCATCTGGATATCCATGAAAATCGCATCAAAATCCTGTTTTTCGAGAATTTTGAGAGCTTCTTCACCGGTACGGGCGGTTTCTGCCACATGACCAAGCTTGCTGAGCATCCGGGCGGCCATGAGCCTGTTGACCCTGTTGTCCTCAACCACCAGGAGTTTGAGCCCGACTCTGGAAGAGGTTGGCAGGATTCGTGTACCCAAGGGAAGGCCTTCACTCAAAGGATCATATTCGAGTTTCAGAGCGAGATAAACGGTAGTACCCGTATTCTCTTCGCTTTCAATGGACAGCGAGCCGCCCATGAGTTTGGACAGCCTCTTTACGATACCCAATCCCAGGCCAGCCCCCTGATGGCGACGCATGTATGAACCATCCACCTGGGTGAAAGGTTCAAAAACATAATTTATCTTTTCATCCGGTATGCCGATACCGGAATCTTCGACACTGAACAGAACCCTGACCTTGCCAGCCTGTTCGTCCTTGTGAAGCAGATGCACGTATACGGTGACAGCACCTGCCTCGGTAAATTTGATGGAGTTGCCAACCAGGTTGAATAAAATCTGCTTGATCCGACTTTTGCCGCCAACAAGCAGGGCAGGGATATTGTCCCCGATATGGCTGCCCAACGTCAGCCCCCTCTTCTGGGCTTGTCTCCTGAACGTGGACAGAACATCCTGTATGAGGTCTTCGGCAGAAAAGGGTTCGGTGACAATTTCCATCTTACCCGCCTCGATCTTGGAAAAGTCCAGAATGTCGTTGATAATCGAAAGCAGACTGCGACCGGAAAACAGGGCGGTATCAACGTAGTCTGTCTGTTCCTCCGTCAACTCGGTAGCCTGGGCAAGCTGGAGCATACCGAGCACGCCGTTGAGCGGCGTCCTGATCTCATGGCTCATGTTGGCCAAGAACTCGCTCTTGGACTGGTTGGCTGCCTCGGCCTGTTCCTTGGCCATGCGCAAATCCTGCTCATTGGCCTTGCGCTCAATGGCCAGGGCGATCTGTTCGGACACGGAGACCAGCAGGTCAACATCCTTGGCCGAGTACAGATACGGATTGGTATAGGACTGGACGGCCATGACACCCACGACTTCGCCCTTTATCTTGAGGGGAACACCCAGCCAGACCTCGGAACAAGTCCCGATCATTGCCTCTTCCTCAAAACTCTTCCGCCCAAAAAAAGTACTTCGAGTCAAATATTCGATCTCGTGCACTTCAGGGTCGTTCACAGGTAAAACGTGAGTGTCGGAAAGCTCCTCTCTGGTTACCAGCAGAGGCCTGCCGGACCGGATGACTTCCACGGAAAAACCGGTTGCGCTGGGAGAATTTATATCAAAAACAACGCCTTTGTTGTCATCCATTTCATCTTCATAATAGGTGAATTCAAGGAATCTTCCGCCCTTGTCCAGCAGACCGATAAAGAAATTGGCCGCATCAATATGGTCGTTGAGAAGCACATGAATACGCTCATAGAGGTCGTCCAGATTCGATGTGGCACTGACTGCGCTGGAAATCCGGTAGAGCAGGCTGGCAACGGTCTCGTTATATTTGCGCTGGGAAACATCCACTATGGTCCAGATGACCCCCTGAACGAGATCGTCCTTGGCCACGGCCTTGGCAAACAGGTTGGCCCAGATCATGGTCCCGTCCGGGCGGCGGAATTGCTGCTCGATTTGATAATTGCCAACCGTGACCAAACCGTGCAGGCATCGTCTGCGAAAACTCTGATACATCGCCTCGGACTGGAAGAATCGTGAACTATCTCCTCCCACCAGGCCTTCGGGTGTATATCCGAATATTTCGGCACCCCGCTTGCTGATGCGCACGATGGTATCGCCCCTGAAAAGGCTGACGCCGATAAAGGAGTTATGCTGAATGGCTTCCACCTCATCCAGAGCTGCCCTGAGCCTGTCTTCGGCCCTTTTTCGCTGGGTGATATCCAGAAGTGAAGCAATGCTCTGGGTGGTGCCCGGCAAACTCTTTGCTTGAAGGTGGATGTAGCGGATTTTCCCTGACTTGGTCAAAAAACGAAATTCATAGGAACTGTATGCCCTTGTGCCCAGACGACGTTCTTTATCTGATTTAAGCACACGTGGCAGATCTTCTTCAACAACAAGTGAAGTCCAAGAGAGCTTGCCTTCAATTTCCTCACGAGTGAATTCAGACAGTTCGGTGAACTGTTGGTTGGCTTTGGAAATGACACCGTCTCTCCCGATGATCAGCGTGGCCGTACCTGTGGCCTCGAACACGGCACGATACCGTTGTTCGCTTGCTTTGCGGGCCTCCTCGGCCTTGATCCGCTGAGTTACATCGCGCATGACAGCCACATAGCCGCCAGGATGTCCATCGGGTTTTGACTGAATGATGGAAATGGAAGTTTCAGTGGGGATGGGTTTGCCTTTGCTGTTGGCAAAGGTCCATTCTCCAATCCAGGAACCTGCACCTTTCAGTTTAGGGACAACCACTCGTTTGAATTCCTCGAAGGACTCGGTAGACAGGTATAATCGCCTGGCGGTTTGACCAATAAAAAAGCTTTTTCTGACCTCGAACTTGGCGATGGCCGCGGTGTTCAAATTGATAATGTTGCCGACCGCGTCAAAGAGTATGATGGGGTCGATTGAGCTTTCAAATATGGCCCGGAAATATTCACGACTTTCAAGTATCCGGGTCTGAGCCAGATAGGATTCCGTGATGTCCCTGGACACGGAAGTCACATGGGTCACCTGCCCGTTCTGGTCCAGATATGGATACATGAAAACTTCATAATAGAGCTTTTCCCTGTCTGGAAAAGAAAACCACGCCTTGTAACTGACGAGATGTCCGGTGAAGCATTCTTCCAGATGCGGGCGAATTCTCTTGTCAAAAAGATCTCTGCCCCAGATACCCGCCACACTGTGTCCGAGAATGACTTTCTCCGACTTGTCATGGATGTTGAGATAGGCACGGTTGACGGCTTCATAAACAAAATCACGATTAATCAAGGTCATCAGGTCCTGGGTCGCATTGGCGATGAATTCGAATTTGCGCAATGCTTCCTCAAGGCTTTTACGAGCCGTGATGTCTGAAAACGAGATAAAAACAACCTTGCGTTCGTCGAGTTCCATGAGAACGGCGGAGGCTTGAGTCCAGAAATGGGTTCCATCACGGTGGACCATTTCCACTTCCACATTATCAAGATGTCCTTCTTTCAAAACAAGCCTAAAGAGCTGTCTGCGGACCTTTGAGTCGGCATAAAACCCCTTGGACTGGAGGCCGACAGCCTCGGAAAGATCAACACCAAAATGATCCGCACCACTTTGGTTGGCAAAGATGATTTCCCCTTTTCTGAGGTCCGCGATAATGATGGGCAGAGGGGACGTCTCAAGCAGAGAACGGAATCGTTCTTCACTTTGTCTGAGCACCTGTTCGGTGGTTTTCTGTCGGGTAATGTCGGTCACCACACCCACGATGCCGCCCGGTTCGCCGTTTAAATTGTTGAAAACGGCTTTTCTAACCAGAACAGTGTGCTTCTTTCCCCCAAACAAAGTGGTGAACTCAAATTCCTGAGAACCTCCTTCAGCCAGGAGTTCCTGATCCTTGCCCCGATAAAAGGAATCTTCGCCTTCGGGCACGAATTCTTCAATTTGCCTGCCGAGGATTTGTTCTTTGGACATGCCGAAAAAGTCAATAAAAGCTTGGTTGCTTCCAAGATATTTCCCATCGATATCCTTGTAGAAGATCTGGTTGGGAACCGCGTCGATGACCGTCTGGATGAAAGAAAGTTGGTTGCGAAGAACTTCTTCGATGCGCTGGTGTTCTTCGGTTTCCAACTCCAGACATTGTTGCTGGGCTTTGAGGAACGTTGCGCGTTCAAGGGCCTTGAGTATGGCCTGATCCAGTTCAGGCAGGACCGATTCGCCCTTGATCACGAAATCCCAGGCCCCCTTGCGGATTGCCTTGATGGCATCCTCGATTTGACCAGCCCCGGAAATGACAATGAACGGAACTCCCACTGAATGCTCCGTCAGCTCTGCAAGAACGTCAAACCCATCCCTATCGGGCGTGCGCAGGTCGATGAGCACGGCATCTGGTTTTTCGCTCAAAAACAATTCGACACCGAGACGCCC
>JAFLJW010000087.1 GCA_022712815.1 Pseudodesulfovibrio sp.
GAACGGCTCGAAAAAGAACTGCTGCTCATGCTCTGGGATCGTGCTCAGGTCATTCTCTGGCTCAAACGGACAGGCCGCTATTTCCCGCATATCGAAAACGTCCTGAAAGCCGCATCCATGCCGGATGATCTCAAGTATATCGCGGTCATCGAAAGCGCACTCAAACCCCAGGCCGGGTCCAGTCGGGGCGCACGCGGCGTCTGGCAGTTCATCGCCTCCACTGGCCGCAACTACGGACTGACCGTTGACAGGTACATCGACGAACGCCGCAATTTCTACCTGTCCACCAGAGCCGCTGCCCGCTATCTGCGCGAGCTAAACACCATGTTCGACTCATGGACGCTTGCCTGTGTTGCGTACAACATGGGCGAACAGGGCTTGCAAAAGCGGATTAAGCATCAGGAGGTCAAGGATTACTACCACCTCCATCTTCCCCGCGAAACAATGCGGTATATCCTGCGGGCCATCGCCGCCAAGCTGATCATGTCCGACCCGGCCCGGTACGGATTCAATCTCCTGCCCGGCGACTATTACTTGCCGCTAAAATTCGACCGCCTGCGCCTGAAAACCAAGTGGTCCACGCCCATCACCATCATCGCCAAATCCGCCGGGACCTATTTCAAGACCATCAAAGACCTGAACCCCCAGCTCCTGAACAACATCGTTCCCAAAGGAGACCACACCATCTTCCTGCCCGAAGGTGCAGCCAAAAAATTCAACAGGAAATACCAACCGCTCATCGCCAAATATCGCAAAACAATCAAACCCGACATACATGTGGTAAAACGCGGCGACACCCTGACCGCCATCGCCCGAAAAAACAACATCTCGCTCTGGCAACTGCTCAAGACCAACCACCTGACCACCAAAAGCACCATCAGACCGGGCCAAAAGTTGAGAATCGTGAAATAGTGCGGGTGAATGCCTCCGGCAGGCCTACCGGCGGTCTCCTTCGGAGAGACCAGGGCGCTGCCCTGGACCCGCAAGGGGCGCGCCCCTTAACCCCGAGCGAGCCTGCGGCGCAAGCTTCATAAAGCGAAAAGCGGCTTTTGTGGACGAAACCCGAAAGAGCATTATTAGCAATCCTCACCATACAGAAAGGGAGAACCTATACTTTTCATGGCTAGGAGCGATTCCTCTTGGATCAGATTCTTGACCAAAGTATCCTGCGGCCAAATTTGGAAAGCCGAGTTTTTTGCTTCTTTTTGGGGCGGCTCAGCCAAAAAGAAGCCCGGCCCGGGGAGGGCTGCTTAAAAAGCATTTTCCTCTTCCTCTTAACTCTTAATCTTCATCACCGCCGCAGGCGGCTTCCTTCTCTCTCTCCCAAGCAAAAAAGCCCCGATCAATAGCGACCGGGGCTTCCATTTTTCAACCGAGCGAAGCGAGTTCTACAACAACTCAAGAGCCTCTTCAGGGGTCAGGGACTCCAACCCAAATGCCTCTCCAACTGCCGGGCAGGTGAGCTTGCCTTCAAAGGTATTCAGGCCAAGAGCGAGACCGGGATCATTCTTCAAAGCGGCCACGCCGTCACGGGCAATACGCATGGCGTAAGGCAAAGTCTGATTGACCAGCGCAAATGTGGAAGTCCGGGGTACAGCTCCGGGCATGTTGGCAACGCCATAGTGAACCACGCCGTCCACTTCATAAATCGGATCGTCATGGGTGGTGGCATGGATGGTCTCGACGCAACCGCCTTGATCAACTGCCACATCGACGATGACAGAACCTTCCTTCATGGTGGATAGCATCTCACGCGTGACAAGCTTGGGGGCCTTTGCGCCCGGCACGAGCACTGCACCGATAACGAGATCAGCCTTTTTCACGGCAGCCCGAATATTCGGTTCGGTCGAAGCCATGGTGATCAGGCGACCCTGAAAGATGTCGTCGAGATACTGGAGACGCTTGTGGGAAAGATCAAGAATCATGCAGCGTGCGCCCATGCCCATGGCGATACGGGCGGCATTGGTACCGACCACGCCACCGCCGATAACCACCACGAGAGCAGGGGCCACACCGGGTACGCCACCGAGCAGTACACCGCGTCCGCCCTGACTCTTCTCCAGATAGCGTGCGCCGACCTGGGTTGCCATCCGCCCGGCGACCTCGCTCATGGGGGTAAGCAGGGGCAGGGAGCCATCAGGCAGGGTCACGGTCTCGTAGGCGATGCCGATGGTCTCGGAATCAAGCAGCGCGTGGGTCAGGGATTCGGCAGCGGCCAGATGCAGGTAGGTGAAAAGAATAAGTCCTTTGCGGAGGTATTGGTATTCCTCCGGGAGCGGTTCCTTGACCTTGATGACCATCTGCGCGCCCCAGGCTTCGGCTGCGGTGACCATTTTTGCTCCGGCGGCGATATATTCATCGTCAGACAAACCGCTGCCCAGGCCTGCGCCAACTTCGACGAGCAGTTCATTGCCTTGGCGAACCAAAGTGTCCACTGCGCCAGGGGTCATGGAAACGCGATTTTCCAGCGTCTTTATTTCCTTGGGAATTCCGATAATCATGCCGTTCTCCTTATTATGAAAAATGTCCGCCATTTGGCGATTGTTATTTACTGAATCCGTCAAGGACGGCATCGGGCAGAAAAAGCCACTTGCGCCGGGATTTCATGACCACAAACGATTCACTGGCACTGATGCCACCCACCTTGGACAAATCCTGATCCAAAAAATCATAGAGGTCGCCGATCTCATCCGAGCAAACAATCTCCACAATGATATCGTACCGGCCAGTGACCACCGCGCACCAATTGACACGCGGCAACGAGCCAATCTGGTCAAGTTTTTCACCAAGCAACTCATGATGATGCAGGGATATACCGACCAGAGCCACGGTCAGCCCTTTGGTCTTCATGGGATCGATCAGCCCCGCGACCTTGAGCGCACCGGCTGCAATCAGGTTCTTCATGCGTGATCGGACCGTGGGCGCGGTCACCCCGATCTCGTCACCGATCTTGCCGGGCGAAAGCTGACCATCACGCGTCAGTTCGGCGATAAGCTTTTTGTCTTGAACATCCAGTGTCGTTTTCATTCCAGCTTTGCCTCTGGTTAATTCTTTCGATTTGAAAAAGTTTACATCACCTTTTTATCTAAAAGTGAAAAATATTGTCAATAAGTTTTTCGCTGAATATTATTCAAACAAACATCCGCATTACAAAACATAAGCCCTCAGCGTATCCTGCATGATGCGCTGAGGGCTTATGTTTTGAACGTAATCTGCCGACAGGCCGGATATCCTGCCCGACAATACATGTCACTCAAAGGGAGAAATGAAAGGAGGCTCATCTCTTTTGGAGCCTCGTGGTGTGAGGTGTAACTTGTTTTAATTCAATCTATTATGCTCTTTGCATAGCCAGCTATGCGCTGAGAGTTGACCAGACAAGCGAGGCCGCAATGGTCCACATAGTCAAGCAGACGAGGATGTCCAGAATTCTCCATGTGATGTCTTTCTCGAACATGGGGGCCAGCATCTGTCCGCCAAGGCTAAGGCTCAGAAACCAGAGGGTTGAGGCCACGAATGCGCCCAGGCCGAAAAGATAGCGATCAGGCAGGGCAAACTGGCCGCTGATCGATCCCATGAGGACCACGGTGTCGAGGTACACATGAGGATTTAGAAGGGTCACCGCCAGGGTGAGCATCAGGGTATGGCGCAAGGTCTTGCCGGATTCATCTTCCGTTTTGAGCGCGCCCCCCCTGATGGCCGAGAAAAAGGCACTTAATCCGTACCAGGACAAAAAGGCCGCCCCGCCCCATGCCGCGATTGTCGCAAAAGTTGGATTGGCCGCAACCATGGTTCCAACACCGGTGACTCCCAGTGTAATAAGAATCCCGTCACACAAAATGCACAACGCGGCCACGGCCAGATGATGATTCCTGCGCACTCCCTGAGTCAGAACAAATGCATTCTGTGCGCCAATGGCAACGATTAACCCGCCGCCCATGCCAAATCCCTGTATAAATGGTGTCATTGTGGTGTGTTGCCTCCCCTTCCCCAGACCCCATCCCCTCCTTTCCGCTAAACCTTTTTGTAGGCGCATTCGCGCGGGTGGTGGGGCGTGAAGTTATATTGTTCATTATTGTTATGTGCGTTTATCGTAAGTGTTTGATTGCTTGGAGGTAGTGTTAATCCGGGTTTTGCTGTGTGTAAAACTAATTGTTTTCATGTTGCATAAGAATTGCTAATGATGATTCATGCTTGATTACAAATTGGTTGAAGCGTTTGCGGTTGTTGCCAAAGAGGGTGGGTTTGAGAAGGCGACCAAGGTGTTGCATCTGACGCAGTCGGCGATTTCCCAACGGGTTAAATTGCTGGAGGAGCAGGCCGGATGCATCTTGCTGGTTCGTTCAGCGCCGCCCAGGCCGACCCCTGCGGGACGGGAGATGCTCAAGCATTATCGGCAGGTCCGGCGGCTGGAGGACGATCTTGTCCCTGGCATGGGCCATGAGTCCGGCGGCTTTACCTCCCTGCCCGTGGCGATCAATGCGGACAGTCTAGCGACCTGGTTTTTCCCTGCCATCAACGATTATCTGGCTGCCGAACCCGTGCTGCTCGACCTGAGTGTGGACGATCAGGCGCAGACCCATCGGCTCCTGCACGATGGCGAGGTTCTCGGCTGCGTGAGCGAGCGCAGTGAACCGATTCAGGGGTGCCGGGTGGAATACCTCGGCAACATGGATTACAGGCTGTATGCCACGCCGGAGTACAAAAGGCACTGGTTCCCGGATGGACTGACCTCAGAAAGCGTGGATCGCGCCCCAATCCTGATCTTCAACCGCAAGGATTTGATGCACGGCATACTCATCGCGGATAAATTGGGCAAGCAGCCCACACTATTCAATGCGTTCTATCTGCCATCGTCCGAGAAATTCGCCCCGACCATCGCTTCGGGCCGTGTCTGCGGCATGCTGCCGGATCAGCAGGCTTCAGGATATCTGGAGCGCGGTGAGATAGTCGATCTCATCCCCGGATTAAAATTCACGGTCCACCTCCACTGGCATTGCTGGAATTTGGAATCGGCCCAGCTTGGCCGGTTCACCGAGGCATTGATAAAAGGAGCGAGACGGGAGCTTGCGATCACGGCCTGAATCTGTGCCGCAAGCCTTTTCTCATGGGGCCGTTGACAATATATCCCTGATCGCGACCAGTCCTTCCCTGAAATCATCCAGATTTTCGGTTCCGGTCAGCGAAATGCGGGCTGCGGCAGGGGCTGCGGTTTCGCCCACGGTGAACTTTCCCGCGCCAAAGACGTTGATCCCGGCCTCAAAGGCACGGTCTTCAAATTCCTGCCCTGTCCACGGTTCGGGCAGGGTAAGCCAGATATAAAAACCGCTCGGCTTGCCCCTGAACCGGAGTCCATCCAGAATATCGCAGGCAAGCATGTATCGCCGTGCGGCCTCAGTTCGTTTGATCTCCACGGTCCTGTCCGCAGTGCCGTCATTTATCCACATGGTTGCCAGTTCGCCGTTGAGCGGCGGGGCCATCCAGATGGTATTCAGCACGGTCTGGGCCAGGGGTTTGAGGTATGGTTTGGGCGCAATGAGAAAGGCCACCCTCAGTCCGGCGGCCAATGATTTTGACACCCCTGCCACATAGACGCTGCGATGCCTGATGCGCGCGCCCACCGGCGATATTCTGCCGGGGTCGGTGAGGTCGTAGGCATCGTCTTCGATGACAATCAGGTCGTGGGCCTCGGCCAATCGGGCGATCTCGGCCCGTCGCTCTTCCGGCATGGTGATGGTGGTCGGGTTGTGTACGCCGGGCATGAGATAGACGCCCTTGATCCTGTCCCTGCGACAGGCTGCGTCCAGCCCTGCGGGAGTCATTCCTTCCTCATCCATGGAGATGGGGACCAACCGGATACCGAGCATGGCAGCCAGTGTTTTCAGGCCGGGATAGGTGAGGGAATCCGTGGCGATGCGATCGCCGGGGCGAAAAAGTCCGCAGAGGCAGCAGGTCAGGCCGTGCTGTGCTCCGGCGCAGACAATGACATCGTCGGCCTCGGCTTCCAGACCGTATCGACCGGCCCAGTTCGCGCCTGCCTGACGGTGTTCGGGCAGCCCGCGCGGGTCGGTGTAGCGCATGAACGAGCCGGGGGCCTTGCGCCGGGCTATGCGCCTGAAGCCTTCGGATATGTCCGGGTCCAGATGATAGAGCGGTGAGATCAAGCCCATTTCCAGCATGCCCGGAGCGCACGGCTCAA
>JAFLJW010000088.1 GCA_022712815.1 Pseudodesulfovibrio sp.
ATGCACTTCCGGGGATCAATTTTGCTGTTTCCCACAAGGGCTCCGGTGGGGCATGCGGCAATACAGGCATTTTTACACCAGGAAGGGCAGTCGGTTTTAATGGAGGGGGTGTCTGGGGAAAATTCATGATCGATGACCACTGCTATGGGAAGGGTCCATGAGCCGCCCCTTGCCACCTTGTTTGAATAAAAAAGACAATTTTTTCCAAAGGTTCCCAGGCCCGCCCTGGCGGCAGCCACCCGGTGGGGAAGATTAAAGGGCACCCGGGACTCAATGCCCGCATCTCTTAAAAACTGCCGGAAGGCTTTGATCCGTTTGGCAAGGCCATCCTTGGTCACTCGGTCATCATCCAGATAGCACCGGCCGAAATGGGCTTCCATTTCAGGTGGATATGATTTGTTAAAATAGGGTTCAATGAGAACAATGATGGTTTTGGCACCGGGTAAAATAGAGCCGGGGTCCACCCCGTTTTTCAGGTCAAGTCCCACACCATCGGCCCAGTCGTATGCTTCTGCCCTTTCATCAAGCAGTCGTTTATGGTCGTCAAAGGGGGCGGCAGAGGTAAACCCCAGATCTTCAAACCCCAATTGGTGCCCCTGGTCAATAATTTGTTCCTTTGTAATCATTGCCGTTCATCCTTTGGATAAAGATTTGCGTGAATGAATCTCCCGCCATTATATTTTTGTATGGGTAAAAAATATATACAATTTGAATTCCGTGATGAAAAGTGGCATAAAGGACATTGTGCATAGTCGATCGGGCAATAAAGGGGGAGAGATATGAAAAAAATTTCGATTTTAATTTTGGAACAGTCGCTGCCATCGGGCATTGTCTCGTTTGTGGATGTATTAAAAATGGCCGGTGCTGTCTGGGATAAATCAAAGGGGTTTACCGTGAATCCCCTCTTTGATCTTGAAATTGTGTCCATTGATGGCAAGCCGATCCACTATTCCCGGTCGCTTGAAATCAAACCGGACAATCCCATCTCAGAAGTGGAAAATACCGATTTAATAATGGTGCCCTCAAGCGGGTATGATATTTCGACCCTGGGGCCCTATCCCGGTGAAATGACCGATTGGCTGGCCCATCACCATGATAAGGGGACAAGGATCGCAGCCGGGTGTACCGGGGTATTTCTTCTGGCAGAAGCAGGGATTCTTGACGGGAAGGTGGCTACTACCCACTGGGGATATGTGGATCTGTTCAGACAAAGATATCCCCAGATTCTCATGAATCCTGATCAGATGATCACCGGGGAGGATAATATCTTTTGCGCTGGTGGCGGGAGTGCCGGGATTGATTTGTGCCTGTTTTTGATCGAAGAATACTGGGGCCGGAAAGTTGCCAACCGGTGTGCCAAAATTTTGCTGCTGGAACGGGGCCGGGATATTCAGCCTTCCTTTGCAGGCTTTTACCCTGCGAAAAATCATCAGGATACCCAGATTGTCAAAGCCCAGAACTGGATAGAAACTCATTCCTCCCACGCTTTTTGCCTTGACGATCTGGCCTCCCTTGTGGGCATGGGCCTGCGAAATTTTAAGCGCAGATTTAAAAATGCCACAGGGGACTCTCCCCTGGTCTATGTGCAGAAACTTCGGGTGGAGTCGGCCAAAACCATGCTTGAAAAAAAATCCATTGGAATTGAAGAGGTTGCCAGTCAGGTGGGATATGATGATATTGGTTTTTTCAGGAAGGTGTTTGCCCGACATGTTGGCATAAGCCCCAGTTTATATCGGCAAAAATTTAATCGACACTTTATATGAAAGGAGTGCATACCGTCTCCTGGGAGCTATGAAAACCATATCCATTATTTTACCGATTTTTATCATCATTGCCGCTGGCTGGCTGGCCCGGAAGCGTCACCTTATTCCCGACGCATTTATCGAACCTGCCAACCAGATTGTGTATTATTTTGCGATTCCTGCCATGATTTTCAGAGCGGTTTCCAAGGCTTCCTTTCACGACGAGTTCAGCAGCAGGGTGTTGATGATTACCCTGGTGTGCATTCTTGCCATGTCAGTGATTGCCTGGATAATTACCATGACCTGGAAAATGCCCCAAACTCTCCGGGGAACCTTTATCCAGAGTTCATTCCATGGAAACCTAGGATATATCGGCCTTGCCGTTGTGTTTTACAGCCTGGGGGATGCAGGACTTGCCAGCGGTGCCATCTTTGCCGGATTTATCATGATTGTTCAGAATATCTTGGCCGTGGCCGTGCTCCAGATCCATTCGGAAAAAGGGGAGGGGGCGACCTTTGATCCCAGGGCCAACCTTAAGCGGATACTAGGCCATCCGGTTATCCTGTCGGCGTGCGGAGGCATTGGGTTCTCTCTTCTGGAAATACCTTTGCCAGTCATTGTTGAAAGGAGTCTGGGGATTTTGAGCGGCATGGCGCTTCCCTTGGCATTGTTGCTCATCGGGGCAACCCTGTCCTTTGATCTCATGCGATTGCGATTCAGGCCCATGCTGGCAGCAAGCTGCATCAAGCTGTTGGTGATGCCGGGGCTGGGGCTGGTGATTTTTGCCTTTTTTTCCATCCCCGTCCCGGAATATTTACCGGCCTTTATCCTGCTTGCTTCCCCCACGGCCACCCTGGCCTTTGTTATGGCAAAGGAGATGAACGGAGACCCTGATTTTGCCGTGGCAGCCATTTCCGGCTGCACCCTTTTGTCCGGGATCACCTTTTCCCTCTGGCTTCATTTTCTGCTGTGAAGCCGCCTATTGAGCTCCAACTGTTGAACACCAACCGAGAACCTCAACCGGCGAACACCAACTGGCGAACCAATTGTAAAATCCAGCCCCCTTGGTAAAAAAAATCAGAGTCGATGGGTTCGCATCAGTTGGGCATTGGCCCCGTTGATTTTCCAGAAGGTGTCAGCCGCTCTGGGGCCCAATTGCTGGGCATAGAGATTTGCCCGTTCCAGAATTTTTGTAAGATCCAGGGTGTGGTAGTGCCCATTTTCATAGAGAACCTGGCCGTTGACAACCACGGTTGAGACTTCATTGCCCCTGGCGCTGTAAACCAGGTTGGGAACCATATTACGCATGGGCTCTGTGTAAACAGGTGCCATGGAAGGCGTTGCCAGATTAATGGTGATAAAATCAGCCTGTTTTCCAGGTTCTAGGGTTCCGATCTCTTCATGGAGCCCCAGTGCTTTGGCGCCTTCTATGGTGGCCATTCTCAACACCTTCCAGGCCGGCATCACCTCAGGGTCCTGGTATAAAATTTTATTGAACAATGCCGTCAGCTTCATTTCGTTGAAAATATTATGGCAATTGTTTCCCGGTGCCTGGTCCGATCCCAGGGCCACATTGCCCCCTGCATCCTGGAACGCCTTTGCCGGTGGTACAATCCCGTCAATGATCCCAATGGATCCTGAACATAAAATCATGGACGCCCCCCTTTTTGCCACCAGAGCGGCTTCGCTTTCTTTGGCATCGGTGAGGTGCACCGCAATCAGGTGTGCATCCAGATAGCCCATTTGATCCAGAAAGGCGATGGGCCGTTGACCATAGCGGTTCACCATTTGCGCGGTCTCCCGGTCCCCTTGCTGAACATGCATGTGGATGCGGCAATTTCGTTCCATGGCAAGTCTTCGGATTTTAAGCAACAGCTGTTTGCTGACAAAGTCCGGCCCCTGGGGACCAAACAAAATTGTGATCCGGCCATTCCCCGCCCCCTGCCAGTGATCGTGGGCGTCAAGGCATTGATTAAGGGTGGTCTGCCCCAGCCCCTGATCAAACACATACAGCTCCCCCGGATCATAGATCCGTTCTTCCGCCTCCCGGATTTTGACAGTCATCTGGCACCGCACCCCTGTTTTGTCCATGAATTTCAGGAGGGCAGGGTTCATATTGCTGAATTCGCCAAAGGTAGTGGTCCCGGCGGCCATGCCTTCTGCAACGGCAAGCTCTCCCCCCAGCGCAGCACCCTGTTCATCCATCTTAAGCTGAAAGGGCGCGATCCCGTGCATCATCCAGTTGGATGTGTCCTGGGCAAGCCCCCTGAGCAGTCCATCGGTCATGTGCATGTGCCCGTCAATAAAGCCGGGAAGTACCAGATGATCTTTCCCGTCAATCAGGTGATGTGCTGAATAACTTTTCAAAATCTCTCCGGCAGGGGCAATGGCCTTTATTTTGCCGCCATCCACAGCCATTGCAGTATCTGCCATGTATCCCACCCCATTGCCTGTCATGGTATAAAAATGGGGTGCGCTGACAATTAAATCTATTTTTTCCATGGGATTTGGCTTCTCTTGATATTTTTTTTAGTTATCGTCATTATGACACTTATTTATACGTTCCACCTTATGCCTCACCATACGCCCCAAATGATGAATCCGAAATAGGGAATTTCCTTATCTTGTTTTAGATAATTCCCTGATTTACATAAGCTGTTGAATGCGATATCAAATTCGGTATGCTGTAAAAACAGAGTCCTTTAATCTTCATTTTGGGGCACCTCCGCTGTTCGTACAGGATAGTTCCTTTATTTGAAGGGTCCGCTTCATACTCGGACCCTTCACCTTTTGCGGCAACATTTTTGAATTATGGCCTTTAATCTTAAAAAAAATTGTCCCGGCAGATAACCACAAAAATTAGAACTTTTCACAGAAGAGGGGGCAATTTATCATTCCTTCATTAAACTCTTTGATAAAGAGTTGGGCAGACGCAATAAACTTGAAGGTCAAATATGGTACTCATACCTTGAGAAAGACTTGGGAATAAAGGCAATCCAATCAAAAAAAAATATTGAAATTCAAACAGTAAAATACCATATTCGAGAATCGTTTTTTTTTTGTTGATATCCAACCTACCTATTGATAAGTATGGAAACCCACACTTAAGGATAATTTATCGTAAAAATGCGTTTTTCTCTGTCTAAAAAATTATTTGTTTTTGTTTGTTCAATTTTAGTGTTGACCATCCTACCTCTTTTTTACATTGCAGAAACAGCTCTCTCACGATTTGGTTCTTATTCAGCTCTTGTTAATAAAAATCAAATAACCAACATCTCACATCAATATTTATCTCGTGTTACAGATGAAATAGCACAGAAACACAATGAAATTTTTAAAAGAATCAAAACGACATCTTCCTTTATGGCCAACCAGGTAACGAGTGTTTATAACCATATTGATATGATACCCCAAAAGCATTTACTTGCGAGCAATCTTACATGGCATGAAAAAAATCAAATGTTTTTCAGCCCGAAAGAAGAAGATGTGATTACGGCCTATTGGGGGAATCATAAAATCTCTGATAAAATACTAATTGAATTAAATGCTCTATCTCTTCTCAAACCTGCATTGATAAAATCAAATGAATTAATCAAAGAAAGCCTGGCAACACACATCATTACTGCTACGGGAATTGGATGTTATTATACATCCAATATCAATGCAAAGAAGACATGCTATGAGCTACCGCCACCTTCTGAATTCGATTTGCGGGATGGAGAACCTGTAACTCTTTTCACAAAACAGGATGCGAAACTTTATGATACGCAGTGGACAAGCATTTATAAGGATGATGTTATTGACGGGTTAATGATGACTGCAACAACACCAATCTATGACCAGGCGGGTCAATTTAAAGGAATTACAGGTATTGATATCCCTATAGAACGTATCATTGAAAGCTTGACTGGGAATGCGTTTCTCTCCGAAACTACAAATGAGGATAACTCTTTTGCATTTCTACAAAATGAAAAAGGTCACCTGATTGCTTTCCCTCAGCGGTTTTTTGCTCTTTTTGGACTTGATATAGACTTTGATCAATTTAAAAATTCAGGAGACGTTTTTAAATATAGATTAGAAAATTCTTCGATTGAATCTATACGTAAAGTCGCTTCAAAGATTCACGATAATCCTCAAGGGATTATAAAATTGATGATCAAAAATGAAAGATATTTATTGGCCGCCAGACAACTAGAATCGGTTCATTGGCAAGTTGTTTTAGTTGTAAAGGAAGCAGATATTCAAGCATCTGTTCAGAAAACAGCGATTGCTCTAAAATAAGGAACAAAGAACTATTTGGAATGATTTTCAACGACTCTATAAAGTGGAGGTGGATTTTGTTGCCTTTTATTCACCATCCCTGAACAGGGTTTTCTGTTCAGCTGAAGATTCAGCCATAAGAATCGTGGCCCATGAAATCGGCCATGCAGTTGCAGAAAATTATTTCATCGTATCCCCTCCCAGACAAATCCATGAAGTTATGGCTCAGTTCGCGGAGCAGCATGTGACGGATTAGCCCGGATATTTCATTAAAAACGAATTTCAACGGTGTGACTATGAGGTGGCTGGTGAGGTTTGAGTGGCTTTAGTTGAGCGGATACAAGGTTCTTAAATGCGTTGCATCAAAGGTCAAATAGGCCTGCTATTAAACCTTGACAAAAACTCTTTTCCTGTCCTATGGTCACGGGGCAATTTAATCCATCAACGATAATTTTTTAAACATTGAGGAGGAAACATCATGATGCTCAAGCAAGTCACTTTTATGGTTGCGGCACTGGCATTTTTGTTTGGCGTGGTTTTCACCACCACTGTTCAGGCAGGGGAAGAACGCAGTTATCTGATGGCCACCGCATCCACCGGCGGTACCTATTATCCGGTGGGCGTTGCCCTGTCAACCCTGGTAAAGGTAAAGCTCCAGCCCAAGCAGAAGATCGGTCTGTCGGCCATCAGCTCGGCGGGTTCAGGGGAAAACATCAAGCTGCTCCGTGAGAATGAAGTTCAGTTTGCCATTCTCCAGGGGCTTTACGGATCCTATGCCTGGAAAGGTACCGGTCCCATCAAAAATGAAGGCCCCCAGAAAAATCTGCGGTCAGTGACCATGCTCTGGCAAAATGTGGAGCACTTTACCGTGGATAAAAAATTTGCAAAAACCGGCACGGTTTCCGATGTGTTGGGGATGAAAGGGGAAACATTGTCCCTGGGCAAGAAAAATTCCGGGACCCTTGGTTCCAATACGGTGTTGCTGACAAATCTGGGTGCCGATGTCAAAAAAGACTACAAGCTGATTCATGTTGGTTACGGACCTTCTGCCGACGCCCTGCAAAATGGCCAGGCAGCCGGTATGAGCACGCCAGCAGGATCTCCTGTCTCTGCCGTAACCAAGGCC
>JAFLJW010000089.1 GCA_022712815.1 Pseudodesulfovibrio sp.
ACAAACCATACATCATTGGCGGCGGCATACTCGGCACCATCGTAATCATGGCCTCTTTGTGGGCCGCACTGTTCATGATCCATGACCGCCTCGATGAACGCGAAAAATATCGGTATCTGGTCCAGAACGCCAAAAGCATCATCCTGCGCATCGACATGTCCGGGAACATCACTTTCTGCAATGAACACGCAGAGGAATTCTACGGCTACGAATCGGGTGAACTCATCGGGCAACCGCTCATTGGCACGCTGACCCCGGAAAAGAATCTGGAAGGCGAGTCCATGAAACGGTATATTAACCGCCTCATCAGAAACCCTGCGGCCCATCCGTTCAATGAGACCATAAATGTCCGCAAGAACGGGGAATTTGTCTGGGTGGCCTGGGCCAATCAGCCGGTTCTGGGCCGAAACGGGCACATGGTCGAACTCCTGAGCGTGGGTACGGACATAACCGACCGAAAACTCATGGAAGAGGCGCTACGTCAGAGCGAAAAGCAATACCGCCTGCTGGCCGAAAATGTCACTGATATCATATGGGGGCTGGACACGGACTCCCGGTTCACCTTTATCAGCCCCTCAGACGAAACAATGCGCGGCTTCAAACGATGCGATGTGCTCAGTCGGCCCATCGGTGATTTCCTGACGCCTGTTTCCGAACGGAGGTTGAATAAAACCATGGATAATCTGGAGGGCCAGGCCACCAGTCAAGACCAGCCGCCGTCCGCTACTCTGGACCTGGAATTCACATGTAGTGACGGTTCAACAATCTGGCTGGAGACCCACCTCGGCATTCTCCTGAACAAGGAAGGTGAAAAAATAGGTATGCAGGGTGTTAGCCGTGACATCACGGACCGCAAACTGGCCGAAGCCTTGCGGGACGATGTGGAACGCATGGCCCGGCACGACCTCAAGACACCACTTGGTGCCGTGGTTGGCCTGCCCGGAGAAATCCGCAGGCTGGGCGATCTGACATCTGCCCAGGAGGGGATGCTCTCCACCATCGAAGATGCGGGAAACGCCATGCTCCATCTCATCAACCGGTCCCTCGACCTGTTCAAGATGGAACGCGGGACATATCAGCTGAAGAAAAAAACCATGGATGTGCTCCAAATCCTCGAACGAATCAAAACCCAAACTCGCCCTGTCATCCGGGAAAAAGGGATCAGTGTGGGTATCGAAGTCCAGGGCTCTCTGCCGAATGATAATTTCTGGGCCACAGCGGAAGAGGACCTGTTCAAATCCATGCTCTCCAATCTGATCCTCAACGCCATGCAGGCATCCCCAGACGGAGGCTCGGTAGCCATCATTCTGGAAAAGAAAAACAGCATCTGCCGCATCACCATTCGCAATCAGGGCGAAGTGTCCCGGTCCATCCGGGAAACTTTTTTCGACAAGTATTCCAGCTCGAACAACTCCTCAGGCTCAGGCCTGGGGACTTATTCGGCCCGACTAATCGCCCGCACCCACGGCGGGGATATCGCCATCGACACCAGCTTCCCCGGAGAGACCTGCGTCATTGTAACTCTGCCGGAATAAAAAGGACCAGTCGTCGTGCGCTGGTCTTTATCCCAGTTTTTTAATGAGCCACGCCATGTTCCTGCCAAGAATATCCATGGTCTCAACGCCTTCGGTATCCTCAAGCGCCTCACCCTTATTCATGCCTCGGGCCATGTTCCAGTACCGGGAGCCGGGAACGATCATCTGCTCGATGAAAAAAAAGGCATTAAGCGCGTTGAAAGCCTGAATTGACCCAGCCCGACGATCGACGACCACTCCTACTCCAACCTTGCGGGCGAACATGTCGTCATTGGCTCGCCCGACCATGCCGGCACGGTCAACAAGAGCCTTCATCTCTGTAGAAATATTGGCAAAATAAGTGGGAGAACCGAGAACGATGCCGTCTGCCGCATCCATGGCCGCGATACATTCATTCATGAAATCATTGCCCACCGCACATTTGCGGTCCTTGTTCTCAAAGCATTTCATGCAGGCGATGCAGCCATGCATCTTCTTGCCTGACAATTCAATCATCTCGGTTTCAATACCTTCTGCCTCAAGCTGGGCAAAGACTCGTTCGATCATCTCGGCGGTGTTGCCACCCTTACGGGCAGAGCCGTTGATTCCGACTACTTTCATGGTGTTCCTCCTACTACGGTTCATGTGACCCTACAGCAAACCAGAAGCGATAAAAAATAACTTTCGGCTGTTGAATAGCCAGGGCGTATTTACAATTAGACACCGTCACGAGTTTGAGCAAGTTTTTTAAATGGCAAAACGGAGGTAAAAAAGGATCGCAAGCGTAGCCATAGAGCTACGCCAAGAGTCATTTTCCCCTGACAACGCAGGCCTTTGAAAAACTTGCCAAACGGAGTAGATGGGTAATTGTAGACAGACCCCAAGTCGTTTTATATTTTTCTCTTCTCCCTTTCATCCATCTGATTCATCGGCTATGATGTACATACAAAATTTTCAAGATTGAGCGAGGGAATGTGAGCAAGGCAAGATCAGATAACAGCGAACAGTCGCTTCAGAATATTCGAAAATCCGCATTAAAGGCCATGAATGAAATCAAGGCCAATGGCACGGATTTGTCCGATGAAGTCCTCGCCCTTTTCCAAACCCTCACCACATACCATCAGGCACTGGACGAGCGGGACCAGTCCATGCAAGGAGCCATGGTCTCCCTGGAGGACAACATCTCCCAGACCAGTCAGGCCCTGACCGAAACAGGGATGCGGCTTGAAGGAATTCTGGAAGCCGCTGAGGATGTGGCCTTCATCATCGCCCACGCAAACGATCCCGATGAAATCATCGAATTCAATACCGGGGCGGAAAAAATATTCGGCTACGGAAAAGCCGAGGTCATGGGATCCGACCCGGCCATGTTCTATTCCGACCACAGGTCGGATCAGGAGACCGTAAAAGGCAGCGGACGCACACCCATGAAACGCAAATCCGGTGAGCTTTTCCCCGCCCTCCATTCATCCTATCCCCTGAAGAATTCCAAAGGTGAAATCAAGGCCACGCTGATCATAGTCCTGGACGCTTCCAAACAGGAAATTGCCGAGCGGTTTCTCAAGGAAACTCACGAAAAATACAAGGCACTGGCTCTGGCCACTCCGGTCTCCATCATGGCCTTTGACCCTGACGGGACCGTGACATTCGTCAACGACTGGCACATGCGAGTGCTCGACAGGGGACGCATCCAGCCAGAATTCTACATCGGCAAAAAAATATATGACATTCCGGGTCTCGTTCGTGCCGGGGTGTCCGATAAAATCAAGCCGGTTCTCAAGGGCAAATCCGTGTCCTTGGAGGATGTCTACATACCACCGTTTGGTAACCGCGACGAGGCCTGGCAGAATATCCGCTCATCTCCGTTCATGGAAAAAGGTCAGTTCAAGGGTGGTATTCTGATCCGTGAGGATGTCACCCGGCGCAAGCACATCGAG
>JAFLJW010000090.1 GCA_022712815.1 Pseudodesulfovibrio sp.
CGGGGTGACCAACCCCACGACCCTTTCATGGCTCGAACCACGTATCCGCAAAGTCCTGCGCGATGAGCTGACCAACCGCGGCACCATCACCTGGGTGGACGATCAGAACAAAGCCGATGCGACCATCACCATCACCATCAAACGGTACAACCGCCCCACCGCAGTCTCAGGCTCAAGCGATGAAACCTTGCGGTCCGTTGCCAACTTTGAATTCGAAGCAGCCATCCGCTCGGCCACAGATGATTCGCTCCTCTGGCAATCCGGCACCATCAGCCAGACATGGCCGTTCTTTACCGGCGGTGAAAACGAAGCGGACATGGAAGTCACCCGCCTCGGCATCCAAAGACTGGCCGATCTCATGACAGAAAATTATTAGCTCCGAATACCAAGCATTATGAACCGCCCGAAATACCTCATTCTGGTCTGCCCTGACCCTCAACTCATCAAAACCCATGTTGATGAGCGGATCAGTGCATCCGGCCAGAAAGACTGGGAAATCAAGACCTATTGGGGCGATGACGACGAACCGCTGTCCGCCGCATTCTGGACCGACCTGACCATCAAGAGCCTGTTCTCCCAGCCCAAGGTACTCCTTGTCCGCCGCGCCCACACCCTCAAGGCGGACCAGTTGGACAAACTCGATGCCGCGGTCAAAGGGCTCTCCTCCGATGTCTTCCCCATCTTCTGTCTGGAAGGACAATGGAAAACTAAAAAAGCACCTGTCCCGGCCACCATGTCGCGCAGGAATATTTACAAGAAAGCCAAAAAAGACGGATGGATATGGGAGTCAAAAGGCCTTGACCAACGCACGCTTGGCGAGTTCATCCGCAACTGGGCGATACAAACCGGAATGACTTTCGAGCCCGGCGTGGACCGCGCCCTGTCCATGGCCCTGCCAACTGACGCCGTGGCTGTCCGGCTTGAACTCGACAAACTGGAACTGGCCGCCGGTGACGCAAAAATCGTCCGCAAGGAGCATGTGGAACTGGTCTCCCCTGTGGGTGAGATGGAATTTTTCGATCTCATGGACGCGCTGGGCAAGCGCGGAGCCGAAGCCGCAGTCTGGAAACGGGTTCTGGGCGACCATCTCAAAAAATCACAGGACAAGATACTCTTCAACCTGATCGGCTATCTCGCCAGTCAGGCGCGCATGTACTGGATGCTGATGAGCGGTGAAGAGAGCAAGGTCAAGGCGCATCCCTACGTCAAGCAGCTCAAGACCCAGGTGGCAAAACGGCTCGGCAAACACGGCATCGCCCGTATGATCGACCTGGCTCTGGAGTCTGAAATGAGCGTCAAGACAGGTGCGCGCCATCACGAAGAGGTCCTCGACTTCCTCATAGCCGGGCTGATCGACCTGTTCCAGCCCAAGGCCCAAAGAGCCCGGTACTAATGTTATTTTTCAACTGCTCAATCATGAACTTTCGCAAAAAAACACCTAATGATCTGCCCCCCACGATATGACGGAACAAAAAAAGCCTCACCACCTCGGCCACCGGAAGCGACTCAAGAAACGGCTTGCCGAAAACAGCTGCTTCCTGGCCGATTACGAAATCCTTGAGCTTGTACTCGCCGTGGTGCTCCCGCGCAGGGACACCAAACCACTGGCCAAGGAACTCATCGGAAAATTCGGCTCCCTGAAAGACGCGATCATGGCCCGCCCCAACCAACTGGACGGAATCAAAGGCGTGGGCGCGGGAGTGCACTCGCAATGGATACTAATACAGGAGCTTTTCGCACGACTAGGTGAGGCCTCGGCCAGAAGCGGCAAGCCCTTGTCCTCGCCCACCGAGGTAGCCGAAGCGGCCATGGCCCGGATCGGCAACAAGGGCGTGGAGGAATTCTGGGCTGCATTTCTGGACTCCAAGAACCGGGTTATCGCCTGGGAGCAGATCAGCAAAGGAACGGTCAATGCCACCCCGGTCTTTCCAAGGGAGATCATGGCAACCGCTCTCAGAATGGAGGCCACCGGAATTATTCTGGCGCACAACCATCCGGGCGGCGACCCCACGCCATCGGCAGAAGACATCCTGCTCACGAACCGGATTGTTGAAACGGCACGGGGACTGGATATCCGGGTACTCGACCATATCATCGTCACTGACAACGCCTTCTACAGCTTCAACGATCAGGGGCGTCTGTGATGAAGGAATTGCACGTTGTCATCATCGGCAAGGTTCAAGGGGTCTGGTTCCGGGCATGGACCCGCGACACCGCCCGGGAAATGGGCGTGACCGGCTGGGTTCGCAACGGGACCGAAGGCACTGTCGAAGCCGTGGGACAGGGAGACAAAAAACTCCTGAAACAATTCATACAGCGCTTGCTCGACGGCCCGCCCCTTGCGCGGGTAACGAAAATAGACTCGATATGGCAAGAGGCTGAAACAGAATTTTCAAGTTTCGAGATACGGTACTAAAGTACTTTAATTTTGAAACCGCCTTTGGCGGAATTGTCAGGTGACTTCGCCTCCGGCGGCCAAAGGGCAAGCCCTTTGGAATCCCAAACGGGTTTTATTCGTTTTGAACGAGTCACTATGTCAACACCGATATGCAACTATCATTTTCAAAATTAAAAAACTCTAAAGATTTTTAATCTTAAACGAACTTAATCCAAGACCTCTTGCGGGAAAGAAGAACTCGCCAAGCCCCTTGATTCGCGCGAATGCGCACACAAAAAGTTTA
>JAFLJW010000091.1 GCA_022712815.1 Pseudodesulfovibrio sp.
CTCGGCAGGGGAGAGCGGCGTTCTGCCGCCGATTCTTGCTGCCTGGCTTGGGAATCTAGTTATGGGGTCACTTGCTTTTCTCAGGCTGTCCTGGGTCGCAATGCCCGGCTTCAAAGCCACTTTGAAAGAATGGTTTGGAGAGATTCGTCTGACAGCCTCTTAGGGGAGTTTTATTTTGAAACCGCCTTTGGCGGGATTGTCAGGTGATTTCGCCTCCGGCGGCCAAAGGGCAAGCCCTTTGGAATCCCAAATGGGTTTTATTTTTGTTGGTCTGGTATATTTTATTAACATCGGTATAAATTATCGCTACAATCGGATCTTTTTTAACTGCCTGCGAATTCTGCCAGAATATCCCAGAGCTTGTCTTCACCCATACCCGTCTTGCTGGAGAAGCAGATGGGTGGCTTGTCCTGTTGCAGGATAGCCTGCCACTGTTTTTGCAGTTTGGCGCGATCCCGTTGTTTTGGCTTGTCCGCCTTGGTCAGTACCGGGATTATGGGAATCCCCATGCTGCGCAGGTAGGAGGTCAGTTCAAGGTCGATTTTTTGCGGTGTGAGCCGGGAATCGAGCAGAACGACCACAGCTCTGATCTGCTTGTTGTCCGTCATGTAGGCTTCAATGAGCTTGGCCCACTTGGTACGCTCCGTTTTTGAGCATTTGGCATACCCATAGCCGGGCAGATCGACCAGGAAATAGCCGTCCGGATTGACTTTGTAATAATTGAGACTTCTGGTCTTCCCGGGCTTGGAACTGATTTTTGCCAGTTTTTTGCGGCCTGCCAGGCGGTTGACCAGTGATGACTTGCCCACATTGGACCGGCCCGCAAGGGCGATCTGAGGCTCGTCAATATCCTCAAGCTGCTTGATTTCGTATATTGTTTGGACTAACTCTATGGTTCGGTTCATGAATAGGTACCATTTTTGTATTTTAGTGTTTCCGAAGTTCCAATGTTCTTCTTTTGTCGAAGCGAGTCAAGAAGCGAAAGTGTTCAATGGGGTACAGAGAGGAAAAAAAACATGGCTAAACTTGATATTTTGATTCTCAACGGCCCAAATTTGGGACACATAGGCAAACGGCAACCGGAAATCTATGGCTCTCAGACCATGGACGACATGCCTGCCATTTTAAAGCAATTGATGGGCGACAAGGCCGACGATATTACCATTACGCATTTTCAGTCCAATTCCGAAGGTGCCCTTGTTGATCGTCTGGAGAAGGCCCGTGAAGATGGTGTGGACGGCGTTGCCTTCAATGCCGGGGCATATACCCATACAAGCCTCGCCATTGCTGATTGCCTCGCCTGGATCGGGATTCCCTGCATCGAGGTGCATATCAGTAACATCTGGGCGCGCACAAATCAGCCTCTTCGTCAGCAGAGCATTATGGGTGAGCAGTGTGTCGGTGTTATTGCCGGTTTTGGTATTCTGAGTTATGCCCTTGCTGTCCAGGCACTCCATGAGCGGTTGGGCTAAGTAATTCAATTAAAACAGCTCGGTCTTTGACCGGAGAAACGTTTTTCGGAGCGAGTATGATATCGACCAAGGATTTCAGGAATGGATTGAAGATTGAAATAGATGCTAAACCTTTTGAAATAATTGGTTTTCAGCATTTCAAACCGGGCAAGGGTGGTGCCATGATACGCACCAAGCTTCGCCAGATGCTGACCGGACAGGTACTCGACAAGACGTTTCGTTCCGGCGAGAAAGTCAAAAAACCGGATATGTCAGTTGTCGGCATGCAGTTCATATATAAAGACGGCAGCGATTTCGTGTTCATGGATCTTGAGACCTATGAACAAATGAATGTTCCCGGTGATAATGTTGGCGAAGCGGGCGGTTACATCAAGGAAGGGGACACCGCAAAGGTGCTTTTGTACAACGGAGAGCTTATCGGTGTCGATCTGCCAGCCAATGTCAACCTGGCCGTGGCCCAGACCGATCCGGGTGTGCAGGGGGATCGCGTGAGTAACGCTACCAAACCTGCTACCATGGAAACCGGAATTGTGGTGAACGTTCCGCTGTTCATAAATGAAGGTGATATCATCAAGGTCGATACCCGGAGTGGTGAATATCTTGGACGTGAGTAAACTGGACTTGCAACGCATTGTGAAAATTGCTTAAAATAGGTCTTGGGCGGCTTGCTGTCTAAGACCTTTTTTTACAAAGTGGGGCCAAATGGCAAGACGACGGATCAAATCGGTTCAGCCCAAGCGGAAAAGTCATGGCAGGGAGTTTGTCGGGCTGTTTTTTCTGTTTCTTTCCGCATTCCTTTTTTTGAGTATTTTATCGTTCAATTCCGCTGATCCCAGTTTCAATCAATCAGTCAGCCATGATTCAGTACAAAATGTCGTGGGGCTTGCTGGCTCTTACCTCGCTGGTTTTCTTGTAGAAATATTTGGCCTTGGGGCCATGATCTGGCCTTTTTATTTTCTCTATATGGGATTGTCCCGCTTTGTGTCCAGAATGACGATGTCAAAGACCCGGTGGCTTGGTTTTGTGGGA
>JAFLJW010000092.1 GCA_022712815.1 Pseudodesulfovibrio sp.
CATGCGGTATTTGATGTCATGGGCTGCGCTGTATCCCCACAAGAGACCCTCAAGGAGTGAGGTGCTTGCCAGACGATTGGCTCCGTGAACGCCAGTGCAACTGCATTCTCCTGCCGCGTAGAGCCGGTCGAGAGTCGTGCGGCCCCGGTTGTCCACGAGGATTCCGCCGCAGAAGTAGTGGGCTGCGGGGACCACCGGGACAGGGGCTTTTTTCATGTCTATGCCCCTCTGGCGGCATTTTGCATAGATGTTGGGGAATCGCTTGGCAACATCGTGTTTGACTTTGGAGATGTCGGGATAGACACAGTCGTCGTCCAAATCCAGCATTTCATCCATGATCGCACGAGTGACGATATCACGCGGTGCCAGATCGAGCCGGGAGTCGTACCGGTTCATGAACGGCTCGCCCTTGGAGTTGACGAGGATGGCTCCTTCGCCACGGACCGCCTCAGAGACCAGGAAACGTCGTTTGCCGCGTTCCGAGCCAATGTAAAGGGCTGTGGGGTGGAACTGGACGTATTCGCAGTTCATGAGCTGTGCGCCGGAGCGGGAAGCCATTGCCAGACCGGAGCCGATAGAGCCTTGGGTGTTGGTCGTGTGCAGGTAAATCTGTCCGATGCCGCCAGTGGCGAGCATGGTGAACTTGGACAGGATGGTTTCCACCTTGCCCAGTTTTTTGTTGAATACGTAGGCTCCGACACATTGATTGGACAGGCTGTACTTGAAGTCCATGTGCTTGGCGTGGTGCTGGGTCGTCAGCAGGTCAATGGCCGTGCGTTTGGTCAACACATGGATATTCGCATGCTTTTCGACTTCGTTTGCAAGCACTTCCATGATGTTCTTGCCGGTGTGGTCGTCGCAATAGAGAATGCGTGAAAGTGAATGGCCCCCTTCTTTGGTCAGATTCCAGTCACCGGGTTCGCGTTGGTTGAAGGGTATTTTATATTTATCAAGAAAAATTTCCTGAAGGACTTCAGGTCCTTTACGGCAGAGATAACGGACTGATTTGGTGAAGTTGTGCTTCCAGCCAGCCGTGAAAATGTCTTTCTCCAGAATGCGCGGGTCGTCGTCTTTGCTGCGGTAGACGATACCGCCCTGAGCCAGCGAGGTATTGCCGTTCGCCAAGTCGTCACCTGCGGTGATCAAAATGACATCAAGCCCCTGATCGGCCAAGGTGAGGGCGGTCACGGAACCGGCAATACCGGAACCGATGATGAGGGCATCACTTTGTAGTCTGAAATCGTTCATGGCAGCATTCATATCATGTCTTCCCGGCTAGGCGCAAATTTCAAGCATGCGTTCAAGGGCAAGCCGGGCTGGTTCCCTGATGTCGTTTGAAACATCCACGGGCGGTGAATTTTCGATATTTTCAAGCAGCGAGGCCAGATTTTCCAGCGTGATCTTACCCATGTCCTCACATTGGCTCTTCATCAGCGGCCTGATGGTCTTCTCGCCCTTGTATTTTGCCGCCAGGCGCATGACGAGGTTCTCTTCGGTGCCGATGTAGATGGTGGCCCCTTGAGCGGCCTTTGCAGCGTATTTGATGAGATAGGTGGTGGAGCCATTGCCGTCTGATGCCTGAACAACCTCAGGGCTGCACTCGGGGTGGACGACGATCAGGGCATTTGGCTCGTTTGCGCGAATATTTTTGATTGCGTCCATGGTGAATTCTTCGTGAATGGGACAGTATCCGGGCCAGATGACGAACTGCTTGTCATCGGTCATGGCCGGGGTGACAAACAGGGTGGGATCGCCTTCAATGACATCTTCTGGGAGAATAATGCATGTCTCATCAGGGACATTGAGTGCGTTGGCCGTGTTTCGGGCCAGATGTTTATCGGGCAGGAAGAGAACACCATCGCCTTGTTTCAAGGCCCATTCAAGCATGATTTTGGCATTGGCGGAGGTGCAGACCGAACCATCGTATTGTCCGACAACGGCTTTTACGGCTGCGGATGAGTTTACGTAAGTGAGCGGAATTATTTTGCGGCCATTTGTTTGCAATATTTCGAGAGTCTTTTCCACGCGTCCGGCTTCAGCCATATCCGCCATGGGACAGGTGGCATTGACATCCGGGATGTGTATTTTCTGGCCTGAGCGGCGAAGGATGGCAGCGGATTCGGCCATGAAATAGACGCCGCAGAAAATGATGTGTTCCGCGTCGAGGCCGCTTATCTTGCGTGATAATTCCAGGGAATCACCACGAATGTCAGTGTGTGCGATGACAGCGTCGGACTGGTAGTGGTGGCCGAGAATAGCCAGTCTGTCGCCCATGGCTTTTCGTATCTGATTAATGGTCTCAATGGCCTTGCTTACGGACTTTTCCACAATGTTCCTCTTTAACTTAAAGGTACGAATTGCATACTGAAATCAGAGGACGGCGCCGAGTGTGTCAGCTTGCCGACAGAGATGAAATCAGGGCCGATTTCCGCGATTTCCCGGATATTTTCCAGAGAGACATTTCCGCTGATCTCCGTCTCGATGTGACCGGGAATGATTCCAAGGGCGGTTTTGGTCGTTTCAGTGTCCATGTTGTCGAGCATGATTCGCTTGATTTCGCACTGGCAGGCTTCTTCGACTTCTTCGAGGGTGCGACATTCCACTTCAATGGGCGGGCAAGGGGAGTGCGCATTGTAGAGCTGATTCACGGCCTGGGTGATGCCGCCACCGCGGTCAATGTGGTTGTCCTTGAGCATCAGCATGTCAGACAGGGTGAGGCGGTGGTTCTGGCCGCCACCGGCAAGCACGGCGTATTTTTCGGGGAACCGCAAGCCGGGGAGTGTTTTTCTGGTATCGAGAAGCTGTGTTTTGGTTCCTTTCAGAGCCTCGACATAGTGCGCTGTCATGTTGGCGATGCCGGACAGGTGGCAGAGGAAATTCATGATGACGCGCTCTGATTTGAGCAGTTGCAGGGCAGGACCTTGTATGGCGGCGACCATCGTGCCTTCGGAAACAGCATCGCCGTCATCGACATTGAGGTGCGCCTGACAGTCTTCTCCTCCGAATTCGAGGACCATCGGGATGATGGGCAGACCGGCAACAACCGTGTCCTGTTTGGCTACGATCATGGCCTGAGCCATGTCACTTTCCGTAAATAATCCCATACTTGTCAGGTCAGAACCGTCCTCGGCAAGGGCGATGCGAATGGTGGCCAGAAGGAACATCCGGGCTTCGGCTTGGAAAAAATCGTCGAAAGTGTTGGCAGGCATGGTTTTTATCCAATTTAATTTAGGTAGATGATGGCAAGTAAGGCACGGATGTGATTTCGTCAAGGGCAGCAGTAGTTGATGAAATATTTCACAATTATATAATGTAAATCGTGCTGGAATTCTTTGACCTCGGAGTTGAATTGGGCTAGGGGTTTGGGCCATGAGCATTAAAGAGGAAATGGATACTCATCAGGATGACGATTTCGACGGTCTGGCAGCCGTTGAAATGGAAGTCCAACATCCTGCGGATGCTGCCGAAACCATTGAAGGTCTCGATATCGCCGATCAGGTTAAATTCATCAAGCAGCTTCCCATAAAGGACGCTGCCGCCTCCATTGCGGAGATGGATGACCTTGATCAGCAGGCGTTGATAGCCAATCTGAACAGAGGGTTGGGGGCGCGTATTTTGGGGCAGATGGCTCCTGATGATGCCACAGACCTTCTGGAAGGCCTTGACGATGAATTGAGAAAGGCGTTGTTGAGCCGCGTTCCGGCTGAAGACAGGGCTGAACTCAAAACTCTGCTGACCTTTGATCCTGATACGGCCGGCGGTGTCATGAACACCGAGGTCGTCATCCTTGATCAGGACCTCAATGCCGATCAGGCCATTGCCAAGATCAGGGAAGAGGTCGAAGACAAGGAAATTTCCTATTATGCGTATCTGACGGATGACAAAGATCATCTGGTTGGTGTTGTTTCCCTGCGAGATGTCCTGCTCGCCAAGCGCGGTGCCCCCCTCAAGGAACTTATCAAGACGCAGAGCCTAATCTCTGTCGGCTATAATATCGATAAAGAGGAAGTCGCACACCTCATCGCTCACTATAATCTTTTGGCCTTGCCGGTCGTTGATTTTGGCAACCGCCTTCTCGGTGTTATCACTGTCGATGATGTTATTGATATCATTCATGAAGAAGCCAGTGAAGATATGCAGACAATGGTTGGTGCCGGTGCGGATGAAACCACGGATTCCACTGTTGTGTTTTCTGTCAAAAAGCGTCTGCCGTGGTTGATCATCAATGTCATCAATTCTGCACTCGCGGCGTATGTCGTGCATCTTTATGATGCGACAATTGCTGCCATGGCCATTTTGGCCGCGCTCATGCATGTTGTCTCCAATCAGGCAGGCAATACCGGGCAGCAGGCCCTTGCGGTTATGATCCGTCAACTGGCCATGGAGAAATTTGACCGTAGAAAAGCCTGGGTCGCCGTGCTGCGAGAACTCAGGATCGGCATGATTAACGGCCTTTTGATTGCCCTTATGGTTCTGGCGGCGATATTTATGTTCACCGGGGATTTCAAACTTGCCGCATGCATGGGAATTGCGTTGATATTTGATATGATCATAGGGGCTTTTTCCGGTGCCGCCATACCACTTGTCCTCAAAGAGATTGGTCGTGATCCGGCGCAGGCGTCGTCCATTTTTCTCACGACCATTACCGATGCCATCGGCTTTTGGAGTTTCCTCGGCCTGGCAGGATGGATGCTATTGTAAATTGGCAGTAGAAGACAGAAGACAAATAAAAAGCCCGCTATCCGATAAGGAGAGCGGGCTTTCTGATTGTGGTTTTACTAATCGAGGCCAAGTGAAGCGAGCAGGTCATCGACGTCCTTCTGGTCGGACTTTGCCGCCGGTCCTTCCAGTTTGGAGGTTGCCTTGGTCTTGGCTTCCTCGGAGAGCGAATCGATATCCTTTTCTGGCTCTACTTCGCGTTGTTTGATCATCAGGCCGGTG
>JAFLJW010000271.1 GCA_022712815.1 Pseudodesulfovibrio sp.
GGACGCAAAACAGAGCCAGAACCGTGAACAGCACCCATTCCTGAAAGAAAAGCACCAGTGCGAGAACTGCGGCAAGGCCGATGCTGGTGGCTATTCTTTTTTGATGTGGGGAAATATCCATATATGATTTTCAGTGGTTACATGATGAAACTCGCCGATTGCGAGTCATCATTGTGTACGCTATTTGAGGCCGGGGGGCAATAAGTGAGTATAAAGTAGTGATAAACAATAATGAATCTATGAGAGTTGCTCGCTGGTTTTTCCGAACCTGCGCTGGCGATTGCCTAGTTCGGCTATCGCTTTTTCAAGCTCTTCTGAGGAGAAATCAGGCCATAAAACATCCGTGAAATAGAATTCGGAATAGGCGCACTGGAAGAGCAGGTAGTTGGAGAGACGAAGCTCGCCGCTGGTGCGGATTATCAGGTCAGGGTCGGGTTGGCCTGCGGTCCATAGTTCATTCCCGAATGCCTCCTCGGTGATATCGCCCGGGTCGGTGCCTTTGGCGACCAGAGCGCGGGCGGCGCGGAGAATTTCGTCCCGGCCAGAGTAGTTCAGCGCAAGGTTGAGCGTCATGTCCGTGCATTTTGCGGTCTGCCGCATGACGTGCTTGAGGACCTGACGGACGGTCAGAGGCATGGCATCGATTTCCCCCAGAACCTTGAGACGGATGCCCTGTTCCTTAAGGCTTTTTTCTTCCCGTTTGAGAAAGGTGGTCAGCAACTCGAAGAGGACTTTGATTTCATCCTTTGGGCGTGACCAGTTTTCCTTGGAAAAGGTGTAGAGGGTGAGGTGTTTGACACCCAGTTTACGGCAGCGGGTGACAACTGCGCGAGCCGTCTCGGTCCCGGCCTTGTGGCCTTGGGTTCGAGGCAGCCCGCGCTGTTTTGCCCATCTGCCGTTGCCATCCATGATGATGGCTATATGGGCAGGAATATTCAATGTATCCAAGGATTATCCCAACTAGATCTCAATGATCTCTTTTTCTTTTTCTACCAGAGAGGAGTCACACTGCTTGACGAAATCATCGGTCATTTTCTGAACGTCAGTTTCGCCTTTTTTCTTGTCGTCCTCGCTGATGTCCTTGTCTTTTTCAAGCTTCTTGAAAGCATCGTTCATGTCCCGGCGGATATTGCGGATGGCAATTTTGCCGTCTTCCGAGTATTTTTTTGCGATCTTGACGAGTTCCTTGCGGCGTTCCTCGGTCAGGGCCGGAATAACGATACGGATGATCTTGCCATCGTTGACCGGGTTGAGGCCGAGGCCGGAATTCTGGATGGCCTTTTCAACTGCCCCGAACGCGCCCTTGTCCCAGGGCTGGACGGTGATGGTCTTGGGGTCGGGTACAGAGACGGACGAGAGCTGACCGATGGGTGTGGGAGTACCGTAGTAGTCCACTATTATTCCATCCACCAGTGCTGTGGTGGCTCGGCCTGTGCGCAATTTACCGAAATCTTTTTCAAGGGCACCGATGGCACCTTCCATTCGTTTTTTTCCATCATCGAGTATGGATTGCATGCTAGTCTCCTCCTTGGACAGTCGTTCCTATGTTTTCGCCGTTTGCGGCCCTGCGGATGTTGCCCTCTTCATACAGATTGAAGACGATGATCGGCAGGTTGTTGTCTCTTGCCATGGAAATGGCGGTGGAGTCCATAACCCCGAGCCGCTTTTCCAAAGTTTCGATGTACGAGACCGTGTCGTATTTGACCGCGTCATCGTATTTCATTGGATCCTTGTCATACACGCCGTCCACTTTGGTGGCCTTAAAAATGGCGTCACAGTTGAGTTCCAGTGCTCGGAGTGCAGCGGCACTGTCGGTGGTGAAATATGGGTTTCCGGTCCCGGCGGCACAGATGACCACACGGCCTTTCTCCAGATGCCTGACAGCGCGTCTGCGGATATACGGCTCGGCCACTTCGGCCATGCTGAAGGCCGTCATGACGCGGGTGTCGCAGCCGTTTTTTTCCAGTGCATCCTGTACGGCAAGGGCGTTCATTACCGTTGCCAGCATGCCCATGTAATCGGCCTGCGCGCGGTCCATGCCCTTGGCACTGGCAGCCATGCCGCGGAAGATGTTTCCGCCGCCAATGACCAGTGCTATTTGCAATCCTGTGGATGCCACTTCTGCTATTTCTTTGGCAAACTGGCCGATGGCCTCCGGCTCAATGCCAAATTTTTGTTCTCCGGCTAGAGCTTCGCCACTGAGTTTGAGCAAAATCCTAGAGTATTGCACTTTCTCCATTTCTATTCCTGTCTATCAAGTTTGGGTTATGACATGATCCCGCCCACAGGCGATAACATGTTTTTTGATCAAAAAAAACGGGCCGTGAGGCCCGTTTTCATTTTTTCTCTATTCGGCTTTTTCGCCGAGTGCCAATCGGTGAAAGCTGGCTATTTCAGCTCCCCCCAGAATTTGTTTGATGGTCTGCTTGTCGTCCTTGATGAAGGTCTGCTCAACAAGACATACTTCCTTGTAGAACTTGTTCAGGCGACCGGTGACGATCTTTTCCGCAATATTCTCAGGCTTGCCTTCGTCCATGGCCTGCTTCAGGTACAGGGCCTTTTCCTTTTCCACGGTTTCCTGGGAAAGCTCGTCGGAAGTGGTGCAAGTCGGATTCATGGCCGCGACATGCATGGCAATGTCTTTGGCCATGGCGACATCGCCGCTATTGCTGCGTGCGACAATTTTGGCGAGTTTGTTGTTGGAGTGCTGGTAGCCGCCGAGGACACCATCTGTGGTGATCCTTGCGAAACGGCCAACGCCCATGTTCTCGCCCAGGGTGGCGAAGAGGTCGGCAACGTCAACAACATCTGCGGGCAGGTGTGCGGCAGTTCCGGTGGTCACGTCAAGGTTTGCAACCTTTTCGGACAG
>JAFLJW010000246.1 GCA_022712815.1 Pseudodesulfovibrio sp.
CGGGAATACATTCGGAATCAGGAAAAGGAAGACCAGCGAGTGGATCAACTGAAATTCCGCCTTTAGGCGGTTCTTAAAAGCCACTTTGAGTGGCTCACAAACTCAAGCCCCCGGCTTTGCCGGGGGTACTATGACTGGCCTGCTTCTTCCATTTGCGATCATGTTGGGGTGAACGTCATAGATTTTGGACAATTCCGCCAAAGTCCGATCCTCGTGCATCGCCTCAAAGGCCACCTTTGCCTTGGAATCCTTCGAATAACTTTTCCTCATCCGCTCAAACCTCCTGGTTCATTCTTGCGGAGATGTGCACCCTAAAGCAAGGGCTTTTCTGGCCAGGATTTGCAGCGCGCTATATCCGAACTGTGAAGATTTGTTACAATCCCGCACCCCCCATTGATTCAACATTCAAATTGATGCAAACGTGAACAGATCACAACCCCAATGGAGGATTCACGTGGGAAGAAGCATCAAGATTAAGAAAACTGTTGATAAAAATGAACTGGCAGCATTCCTTCGTGACCTGGCCGATGGCGTGGAAAATGGAGGCAAGGAAGAACTGGCCGGTGTCGAAGAGTTTGAAAAGATAAAAATCGCCGTCAAGAACGAATTCGGACAGATCAGCCTCAAGGCAAAGATCAAACCGCCTAAGCCCTGCGGAGAAGAGACAGAAGGGGCCGACACATCTGTTGCCATGCCAAAATACAAACATCTTAAAAAACGCATGAAGTCCACCTTCAAGCTGCTCGTAAAGATTATCCACGACGACCAGGTGCCGCCCAGGGAAGCCGTTGAAGTCTTCCTGGAAGACTCCAAGCTTATGGTCTCCTACCCCGGTTACGGCGATGAATACTACGAAAGTTACACCAAGGCGTGCGAGGCGTTCAAAGTCGCTTTCGAGTCCGACGACATAGCCAAGATGCATGAGACCATCGATGTGCTCGTCCATGAAAAGAGCCGGTGCCATGCAAAATACGATTGAAACACACGGCCCGGAGTGGTTCCGATGAAGCTTATCAAGAATATCGACACACAGGAATGCTGTCCCTTCCCGGCCATCGTTGCGGAAGACATCACCGAAGATGATCACACCCGATTCTTCAAGGTTGTCTCCACTGACCTGGAGCCGTGGCAGATAGAACAAGTGGTGAGCCCATTGAGCATCCATGTCCGACAGGAAGCCCTGCTGGCCGTGCATTGGCATCCTGAATTCGTGCCCATGGGGCATATCCGCAAGCGTGTGGACGCCATGTTCCCCAACCGTGAGAAAGAATTGCTCATTCCCACCCAGCACAACGTACTCATGAGCTGGGACGATTACTCCGGCGTGGAGGTCGATTGTTTCTCCTCCGGTTTCAACCGCAAGGTCCAGCTTCTGCTCCACTTTGCCAACGAAAAGGTAAAGGATGCTGGCGTGCTCAAGTCCATGCTTGCCCATACCTTCAAATATCGCTCGGGCCAGCTCTTCGAGTTCATGCACACCATCACCAAGCCTAATGAAGAGCGCATCAACAAGGCGGCCAGAGCTGTCGGCGCTGATGATCATCTCATTGATTTCGTGCGCCTGAACGTGGCTAAAATCGAACACCTCTTGGACGACAACTGGGCCGACGTACCCCGGTCGTCGGTAAAAAACAAACTGCTCCGAAACTGGTTTGACACCATGCGCCCGGACCTGGGCGACAACACGGTCGACAGGGTTCAGGCCTACCTGAAAGCGGTCAAGAATTTGGTGAAAGAGGACTTCGACCTTTCCTTCTTCTACCGGGCCAGCGAAGTCATCGAAGAAGTGCGCGGACTCGGCGGGTGCGTCGTCATCCCGCACCCTGAACAATTCTGGCCGATCCTGCTCCGCAATTACGACGTGGACGGCATTGAGGTATGGAACCCCCAGTCTCAGGAATATACCGAGTTTCTCATTTCCGTGGTCAACGAACAAAACGAGCAACGCAAAAGTGACCGCGACATGCTCATCTTCATGGGCGACGATTGTCACATGGGTGAGAAGACAAAACCCGTTGATCAGCAGGATAGTGCCAAAGCTGCCCGTGAAATCGGGTTGCAGCCGGCCTGGGACGACCTCGCAATCCGCAAGAAACTCATAGTCAACAACAACATCAGCCGCCGCTCCATCATCACGAAATACAAAGAACGCCTGGCAGGCTAGGCACCCAAGGAGAAGATACCGATGTCAGAAGAAAAATTCGTTTTTGATTCACTACAGGACAGCGACACCATCAAGGACTTCCTCAGTTCTCTCACCGATGGCTTCGACAAGAGAAGCATTACACTTTCCACTAACGGAGACGAGATCGAACTCACCCCTAATGGGCTCCTCTCTTTCATGGTCAAGGCAAAGAAGAAGGGTTCGAGCAACAGACTGTCCATCAAGATTGCATGGAAGGACAGCCACAAGGGCAAAAAGGACGGCGGCTCTCCGCTCAAAATTTCCTAACCATGATTACATTTGAAGGATTGGACGAGAACTTCAAGTTCATCGTCCTAGAAGTCGAAAACCAGGCGCGGACTACCCGCAAGTTCATGGACTCACCGTCCAGAAAAAGACACTCGAAGATCATCAACAGGGACGATTACATCGACAACCTGAAAACGATCATCGAAAACAAATGCTATTCGCGTATCCATTCTGATCAGTCTCTGGACCGCAATCAGATCAACAAGATTCGCGCCATGCAAGTGATGTGCGTTAACCTCGAGAAGATCGCCGACTATTTCGTCAATATAATCAAGCAGATGCGTTATCTCGACGACCAGTCGTTCATCAAGAAGTACGACTATGCAGAAGTCTTCGACATCATCCTTGATCGGCTATCAAACATCCTGTCCTCATTCAGAAACGAGGACATGTCCAAAGCCCTGTATATCTGCAAAGCCGAACCGTTGCTGGATGATACCTACAAGGTGCGCTTCGACCGGGTAATGAACGAAATCGGATTGGGAAGAGACGCTCAAAACCTCATAACGATACTGTTTATTTTCCGCTATTTCGAACGGGTCGGTGACGCGCTCCTCAACATCGGCGAGGCAATTATCTTCTCCATGCTCGGAGAGCGCATCAAGATCGAACAATTCGAGGCCCTGCAAAAGACCTTGACCAAATCCGGATTCAGCGACTCGTTCGCCGACATAGACTTCCAGGCTATCTGGGGTACCCGATCCGGTTGCATAATCGGCAAGGTCGAGCAGCGCAAAGATGGCCTGAGCCATGAAGAACAGAAGCAGGGGTCCATCTACAAAGAAGGCAACCTGGAAAAAATCCGCAAGGAGCGGGAATCCATCATCCGCTGGAAGAAAACGTTCCCTAGCCTTGTTGCCGATATCTACGGTTTTCACGAGAACGCGGAAAAAGGCTCCATGCTGGTGGAGTTCCTCAACGGCTGTACCCTGGACGAGGTGGTCCTGTCCGGAGAGGACGAATTCGTCCGCAACGCTCTGTTCATCTTTGAATCCACCGTCCTTGAAACATGGATGACGACCATGGAACAACTCCCGGTCAAGACCAACTATATCAGGCAAGTTCAGCAAAGACTGAACGGAGTGCTGCAGACCCATCCTGAATTCTGGAGGACGCCGCAGTCACTGGGCCAGTCCAAAGTACATTCGACAGAAGAGCTTCTCTCCAATTGCGCGGAAATCGAGGACGAGCTTGAAGCACCCTTTTCGGTCTTTATTCATGGAGATTTCAACGTCAACAACGTCGTTTATAACAATGAGTCGCAACAGGTTCACTACATAGATCTCTATCGATCCAGGGACTTCGACTACATTCAGGACGCCTCGGTCTTCTTGGTATCCAATTTCAGGATACCCATCTT
This sequence comes from Pseudodesulfovibrio sp., assembly GCA_022712815.1. Taxonomy (GTDB): domain Bacteria; phylum Desulfobacterota; class Desulfovibrionia; order Desulfovibrionales; family Desulfovibrionaceae; genus Pseudodesulfovibrio. Next base: position 3,834 of record JAFLJW010000246.1, read on the forward strand.
CGACACGAAACACAGGGAACGGCTCAATAGCGTCACCAGGCAGTTCTACGGATTCGTCAAAGGGTTTGCACAAAAACACGAAGACCCAACATTTGAAGCCCGCCTGGCTTTTGCCCTGGCTCGATCTTTCTATACATCCACCCGTTTCGAGCTCAATTTCCAATTCGCCAAGGAAATGTACAACCGGTCCATGTTCCTGCTGGAAAAGATTCATCATTACCGGGGCGGAGATTGGAAGAAGTTCTCGCTGCCGGAAGGCATTCTCTACTACTAACAACGCTTGAAGGAGCAGTTTTGTGAAAATAGGAACCATAGGAACCAAGGGAGGGTGGTCCTCCGAAAAACTGGCCGACACAGTTGCCGAGAAGACCGGGGGTGAACGCGTACTCATCGGCATGGATGAAGTTCGCCTCGACCTGCCATCCGGTGACGCCTTCTACAACGGGCACAACCTGAAAGACTTTGATGCGTTGATAATCAAGAAGATCGGCTCGCGCTATTCCCCGGACCTCCTCGATAGGCTCGAAATACTGCGCTACCTGTCCGAGCGAGGCCTCAAGATCTTCAGTTCACCCTATTCAATCCTCCGGGCCCTGGACCGCCTCTCCTGCACCATCTCCCTGCAACTGAATGATATACCCATGCCGCCCACCACAATCACCGAGTCCGTGGACCAGGCACTTGTGGCCGTGAAGCAATACGGCGAGGCTGTGTTCAAACCGCTCTACACCTCCAAGGCGCGCGGCATGTTCGTCCTCAAGGACAGCCCTGATGCGAGAGCTGCCATTGAGGAATATCGGGGGAAAAACCAGATCATGTACATTCAGAAAACCATCGAACTGGGCGAACTGGACCTCGGCATCGCCTTCCTCGGAGGCGAGTATCTGACCACCTACGCCCGGTGCAAGACCAACGGGGCATGGAACACAACCACCGTATCCGGAGGTAAGTACCGCGCCTATGAGCCCTCTCCGAAAATAATTGAGCTGGCCCGCAAGGCACAGGAACCGTTCAACCTAGACTTCACCTGTGTGGACGTGGCCATCACCGAAGACGGCCCCTATATTTTCGAGGTCTCCGTCTTTGGCGGATTCCGGGGCATCCAGGAGACCAGCGGTATCGATGCGGCGGCCAAGTACGTCGACTACGTCATGGAGAAAATCAAATGAAGCTGACAGGCACCACACGAAAGGATTTGGCACTCGTAATCAAGAAAGACATCCCTGCGGGCAACAGCCTGTTGCTCGATTTCGGAGGATGCATCATCCAGGCAATCAGCAGCACCGAAGCACTCGACAAGGCCCTGGCCGACTACTTCAAAGAATTCGTTACTGATTCCGGCACTCCAGAAATCGTGATCACGGCACATGAAGGGCCGACTCCCGAATTCGACTTTGAATTCACGGTCAAGCAGCCTGATCCAGGAAAGACCAAGATCAAGGAAGAATGGGTGGACCTACCGGACGGCCGTATCGTGCGTAAGCGGATCACCGGCATGCACTTCATCTTTGGTAAAGGAGAGAATGTCGCTGTCGGCCCCTGCCTGGAGAACTCCAACCAAGTCATAAATTTTATCAACAACCGATTCATTGAATGGAAGCTCAACCGGGGCGGATTTCTCGGCCATGCAGCAGGCGTCATCCACAACGGACGCGGTATCTCCCTGGCCGGTTTTTCTGGAGCTGGAAAGTCGACCCTGGCCCTGCACCTCATGAGTCGGGGAACCACTTTCGTCTCCAATGACCGGGTTATGGTCGAAGAAAACGGTGCAGGACTGACCATGTTCGGCGTGGCCAAACAGCCGCGTATCAACCCTGGCACCGCATTGAATAATCCGGCTCTCTGCAAAATCGTGGAACCCGAATTGAAAGAAGAATTTATGTCCATGCCCATCGAGGAATTGTGGCAATTGGAGCACAAGTACGACGCCCTCATAGACGAGTGCTACGGCCCAGGAAAATTCTCCTTAAAAACGAAGATGGATGCATTGGTCATCCTCAATTGGGAGAGAGGTGGAGGCGAGATGAAGGTCGCAATGGCCGACCCGCGCGAACGGCACGACTTGTTGCCCGCTTTCATGAAAGGCACCGGGTTGTTCTACCTCCCCAGCAACCCCGAGAGAAAAGGCGATCCCAAAGTCGAGGCGTATGCAGAACTGCTCACGAAGTCAAACCTCATCGAAATTTCCGGAGGCGTGGATTTCGACAAGGCGGCCGACATCTGTCTGCACTATATGGAAAACGGCAGGCTTCCTTAATAGGGGACAGTATGCGACTGAAAATCATACGCGAAGTCGACATCCCGGATCCGTACAGACTGGAGCTGTACAAACGGGTGCCGGAACTGGGTCCCCGCATCCTGTTCTTCACCGGCGGTTCGGCCCTGCGCAAGACTTCGCGCGAGCTCATCAAATACACCCACAACTCCATTCATCTCATTACGCCCTTTGATTCCGGAGGTAGTTCAGCGGTCATTCGCGAGGCATTCGCCATGCCCGCGGTGGGTGACATCCGAAATCGTCTCATGTCTCTGGCCGACCAGTCCGTCCAAGGCAACCCGGAAATATACGAGCTGTTCGCCCATCGTTTGCCCAAGAACCTCGGCCAGGACAAATTGCGGCAAGAACTCGACGCAATGGTTGCGGGCAACCATCGATTGATACGCTGCATCCACGATCCAATGCGCAAAATCATCCGTAATCACTTCCATCAATTCCTTGACGCCATGCCTGACGACTTCAACCTCAAGGGTGCCAGTCTCGGCAACCTTATCCTGACAGCAGGATACCTTGCCAACCGACGGCAGATGGACCCGGTCATCTACATTTTTTCCAAGCTGGTTCAGGTCTGTGGCATCGTGCGGCCCACCATCAACAAGAATCTCCATCTGGCCGTGCGTCTTAAGGATGGCACCACCACCATCGGGCAGCATCTTATGACCGGCAAGGAAACGGCTCCACTCACTTCCCCGATTGAGGATATTTGGCTGACTGATTCACTGGAAAACGAAACACCAGTGTTCCCTTCCATCAGGAACAAGGTCAGGGATCGGATCGAAAAAGCCGACTTGATCTGCTATCCGCCCGGCAGTTTCTATTCCAGCATTATCGCCAATCTCCTGCCTACGGGAGTCGGCAAAACGGTTGCCAAGAATTCATGCCCCAAAGTGTTCGTCCCCAACACCGGCCATGATCCCGAGTCGCACGAGCTGAGCGTTTCAAAACAGATACAGGTTCTTCTCAATTACTTGAAGAAAAGCGGAGCCCCTGACGGTAAAAATGTTCTGGATTTCGTCTTGCTGGATTCCAAAAATGGACAATACGCAAGCGGAATCGACCCCCAAGGCATCCGCCTGCAAGGGGTCGAGATCATCGATCTCAGCCTTGTTGAAAGAAGTAGTTCCCCATTCATCGACGAACAACGGCTAAGTGAAATATTGGCCTCATTGGCATAGCACACAAACACCAAGGAGAAACGGAAATGGAAAATCAGAAAATCAGCGTGAAAATGGATTTGCCCTACAAGGAAGCAGTCTCCTACATGAAGGCACTTGTCGAGAGCCTGGAATCAGGAAAAATCGTTGTGGAAAACGGGGAAGAGCACGTCACTCTCACACCCATGGAACACGTCGATATCAAAGTCGAAGCCAAGGCCAAGAAAGACAAACAGAAATTCAGCTTTGAAATCAGCTGGTCCGATCAGACCGAAGCGAATCTGAAGATCAGCGACAAGGAGCCGGAAGTCAAAGAAGCCCCCGCGCAACTCGAAAAGGAAGAAAAGAAATCCGAAAAGAAAGAAGTGATGGGGAAAAAAGATGAAAAAGACAAGAAGGAAAAGTCCAAAGGCAAGCAGAAAAAGAAGTAGCCATTCTCTAAATGTGGGGTGGCAAATCAAGCAACTGTCGGAGGGAATTATGACAAACAGACATAAGCAATTATTTGATTGGAAGGAATTGATGGACATCTTCTGCATCCGTGAGGGCGAATGCGAAGAGAAACAACGAGAGACGCTCATGAAGCGCATCAACTGCCTCACCGACAAATATGGCCGGGAATTCGTCATCAGGAAAGTCGCTTTGCGGGCAGAGCAGTAAAGCGACGCTTACACTCATGACAACAAGGGAACCATGCGAACCATAGCAGTACTCAATCAGAAGGGAGGCGTCGGCAAGACGTCTACATCCGTCAATCTGGGAGCGGGGCTGACCCGACAGAAACAACGTGTCCTGTTGCTCGACCTCGACCCCCAGGCCCACCTCACATATTCGCTCGGCATCATGGCCCATGAGTTGCCCCGCACTATGGGGGCGGTCCTCATGGAGGAATGTCAGCTTGCGGACGTCGCTACCGAGGTGAACGAAATGGATGTGGTTCCGGCCTCTGTGTCACTGGCCGGAACCGAAGTCGACCTGGCCGGTGTCTTGAGCAGGGAAACCCGACTCAAGACGGCGCTTAGCGAAATCGATGATTACGATTTCGTCATCATGGATTGTCCGCCAAACCTCGGCTTGCTGACTCTTAATGCTATGACCGCTGCCACAGAACTCTTGGTTCCGATGCAGCCGGAATTCCTCGCCTTGCAGAGTCTTGGCAAACTGATGGAAACGGTGAAAGCTATCCAAAACGGCTGGAATCCAGATCTGAAGCTGACTGGCGTTGTCATGACCAGATACCACCGCCACAAACGGCTCAACCGCGAAACACGCCGCAGCATCAAAGAATACTTTGGCGACGCGCTCCTCGAAACCACGATACGAGACAACATCTCCCTGGCGGAGGCTCCCAGCTTCGGCCAGGATATCTTCAACTATAAACCTCGCAGTAACGGGGCGGATGACTATCGAAATCTTGCCCTGGAGTTACTGCGACGAGGTGCTCCATGAGCAAAGACAAACGACTCGGTGCCAATCCTCTGGATTGGGTTGCCCAGGAACCGCCTACCGATCAGAACGATGCTTCATTCCCCAAGAAACAAACCACGGCAGGCACGCTTGTCGATCTGGACCGGACCAAATCGCCCTACCAATCGCAGGGTGCCATATTCTCTATCCCAGACACTATTCTCAAGGAGGACATGATGAGCAAAGGCAAAGTCAAAACCAAGCAGACCATGGAAACTTCACAGGCCGTCGCTCACCTTGAGGATTTGGCAAACTCCCTGTCCGCGGGCGTCATCCAGGCCGAAAACGGTGATGATAGTGTTGTGCTCTGCGTCGCAGATACCATCAAATTCGAGATGAAGATCAGCCGCAAGAAAAACAAGGCCAAATGCTCCATCGAGATGGAATGGTTCGACGACGGCAGCAAAGCAGAAGGATTCAAAATATCTGGATGATCCAGACTCTCTGTCCGCAAATTGTACGCAAACCTGCGGACAACTCTAGAGCGTGTCGACATTTAAGCCAGCCTTTTCCAAGTGAATTCGGGGGCAAACGGAAAAACTCGTATAACTACTTCGTAATCAGTAGGTCATCGGTTCAATCCTGACTCTTGACTCCAGAGAAATAGTAAGTCCTTACAATGACTTATGTCGCTGTAAGGCTTTTCAATGGCCCTGTTTTGGCGTTATAAATAGCAAAAAAGTGCGTACAATTTGCGTACATTTCAACTCTAACCTTCGTATTTTCATCATGTTAGCCTCACCCGCCTACTGCTTCCGTATCAGTGGGCTATCTTAAATTAACCAGCCACCCGTATTGCCCGCCGCCTTCTTGACTGAATCGAATTGGCATGCCTACAATGGTACGACCAAAGGCGAGAAAAATATCTTTAAATCCACTTTATAGCCACAAAAATGACGATTAGGTAGTACCATTGACCAAGAACACCACTGTTCAAACTATGTTTATTCCTGTCCAGGCAGGCCGTGCAAGCGAAGAAATTGCTCTCCAAATTGAAGCAGCTATCATGGATGGACGCCTGTCCCCCGGCGAACGGTTGCCAAGCGAAAGGGAGATGCAATCTCAGTTTGGTACGGGCCGAGGCGTTATTCGGGAAGCCATTAAGATCCTCAAACAAAAAGGACTCCTTGAGGTAAAAAAAGGAGCCAAGGGCGGAGCATATATCCGGCATCTGGACGTAGATAACGTCTCAGAATCCCTTGCGCTATTCCTCAAACAGCATCCGGTAGAGCCTGAAAAACTTATAGAATTTCGCGAGACCATGGACCGCACCATTACTCAACTCGCCATCGCACATGCTGATCAAAACGAGAAAGACGCACTGCTCAAGGAGGCTCTTCGCCTGGAGACAATACTTCGGGAAGAGGAGCCAGACTTTATCGCTAGCAGTGAACTTGATCGACAATTAAACATCATGCTGGCCAACATGGCCCGCAACCCGCTTTTCGAATGGGTTATGCACGCCATGCAAATGGGATTCAGTTCTCATGACTACGCTCTGTATGAAGACAAGACCTACCGCGAAAGGGCGGCGGCCAACTGGAGCAATACGGCGCGGGCAATAGCTCAGGGCGAGCTCATGCGAGCCTTGGGATTCATCGGCTACCACTATGTACTTCTACGCCAGTGCATCGATGAAAAAAACGCCCTAACCAACGAGCCGGATGCCGAATTTCTGCAAAAGGACGAACAATAGCTACAAGAGAGAATACAAATGAAAACATATGATTACATAATCGTCGGAGGCGGATCCGCAGGTTCTGTCCTGGCTAATCGCCTGAGTGCCAATCCCAAAAATAATGTCCTCGTTTTGGAAGCGGGCCTGCCTGACTTCAAATTAGACTTCCGCATTCATATGCCTGCGGCCCTGACGTACCCGTTGGCTGGCAAGACCTACAACTGGTGGTACGAATCCGAACCGGAACCGTACATGAACAACCGCCGCATCTATCAGCCGCGCGGCAAGGTTCTGGGTGGCTCCAGCTGTATCAACGGCATGATCCACATCCGTGGCAATGCCATGGATTACGAGAAGTGGGCCAAAGAGGATGGGCTGGATAACTGGTCTTATGCCCACTGCCTTCCGTATTTCAAACGATTCGAGGGCCGGACTGCTGGTGCAGATGAATATCAAGGCGCTGTCGGGCCGCTCTACCTGACGGAACCGGAATGTGACAATCCACTCTTCAACGCATTCTTCAATGCCGTACAGGAAGCAGGCTATCCCCTGACCAAAGATGTCAATGGCTACCAGCAGGAAGGCTTCGGAAAGTTCGACCGAACTACCTATCAAGGCAGCCGTTGGAATGCAGCTCGCGCATATATCCACCCTGTCAAAAACCGCCGCAACCTGACCGTCAAATGCAAGGCAATGACAACGCGCATCCTGTTCGAAGGCAAACGCGCCGTGGGCGTTGAGTACACTCGAGCCAAACGGGTAATGAAGGCATACGCCGGTGAAGTCATTTGCTGCGGCGGGTCCATCAACTCCCCGCAATTGTTGCAACTTTCCGGTGTGGGCAATGGCAAAGAGCTTTCCGCCCTGGGCATCAACATGGTGCAGGACCTCCCAGGCGTTGGCGAAAACCTCCAGGACCACCTTGAACTGTATGTCCAGTACGCCTGCAAGAAACCGGTGAGCATGTATCCTGCGCTCAAGTGGTATAACCAACCAGGGATCGGCTTAAAATGGCTCCTTGCAGGCAAAGGCGAGGCAGCAACCAACCACTTTGAGGCGGGCGGCTTCATTCGCGGCAACGATCAGCTTGAGTACCCCAATATCCAGTATCACTTCCTGCCCATCGCCATCCGCTACGACGGTTCGGCTCCTAACGCGGGACACGGATACCAAGTGCACGTCGGCCCCATGAACACCGACGTGCGCGGCCATGTGAAGATCAAGTCATCCGACCCGAGCGAGTATCCGAGTATCCTGTTCAATTACCTTTCCACTGAACAGGAAAAACGAGAGTGGGTCGAGGCCATCCGCAAAACCCGCGAGATCATGACCCAGCCCGCCTTCGACGAATTCCGTGGCGATGAATTGGCTCCCGGCATGCAGGTCCAGACAGATGAGGAAATCCTCGACTTCGTGGCTAACGAAGGTGAGTCCGCCTACCATCCGAGCTGCACCTGTGCCATGGGAACCCATGACATGGCCGTCACCGACCCGGAACTGCGCGTGCACGGCGTAGAGGGGCTGCGCGTAGTTGATGCATCGGTCATGCCCTACGTGACCAACGGCAACATTTATGCCCCAACCATGATGATCGCGGAGAAAGCAGCCGACATGATTCTTGGCAATACGCCACTGGCCCCTGACAACTCGCCCTTCTACAAGCACGAAAAATAACCTGCTGGAGTGACCATGATCAAAGGCAAACTATATATTAACGGCCAATGGGTCGAATCACGCTCCGGCAAGGAACGCGACATACTGAACCCGTTTGACGCATCAGTCATTGCGACCGTAGCCGAAGGAAACCGCGATGACACCAAAGCGGCCATCAAGTCGGCCCGCCATGCCTTTGACCAGGGAGGTTGGCCGCAAACTCCAGCATCGGAGCGGGCAAGACTCCTCTTCAAGTTGGCTGATCTCATTGAGCGCGACCGCGAGGATCTGGCCCAACTGGAGAGTCTCGACACTGGCAAAACCCTGGAGGAAAGTCGGTGGGATATGGATGATATCGCTGGTATCTTCCGCTACTTCGCCGGGCTGGCAGACAAGGATGGTGGAGAGGTCATCGCTTCGCCAAACCCAGACTCGACCAGCATGGTTGTCCGCGAGCCTGTTGGCGTCTGTGGGCAGATATCTCCCTGGAACTACCCGCTGCTCCAAGCTTCATGGAAGATGGCCCCGGCCCTGGCTGCCGGTTGCACCATCGTCATGAAACCGAGCGAGATCACTCCGTTGACCACCCTCAAGGTGACAGAGCTCGCCGAGGAGGCCGGGTTCCCGGCAGGGGTCGTCAACACAGTGCTCGGTTCCGGCCCGGAAGTGGGTGCAGAACTTGCCGAAAGCAACGACGTCGATCTTATTTCCTTCACCGGAGGCATTGCCACAGGCAAGACCATCATGCGCGCTGCGGCGGGCAACGTAAAGAAAGTCGCCCTGGAACTGGGCGGCAAAAATCCCAATATCATTTTCGATGACGCGGACTTCGGCCTTGCCGTGGACTATGCCCTCAACGGCGTCTTTTTCCACGCCGGTCAGATATGCTCTGCCGGTGCCCGGGTCATGGTACAAGATGGCATCCACGATCGCTTTGTGAAGGCCCTGCGCCAGCGCATGGAGCGCATTATCGTGGGCAACGGTTTTGACGAAAAGACCCAAATGGGACCGCTCATTTCTGCCGAGCATCTGGCTAAGGTGGAAGGCTACATAAAAACAGCCAAAGATGAGGGCGCCAAGCTCCAGCTGGGGGGAACACGCTCAACTGACCCCACTCTGCAAAAAGGTTTTTTTCACATGCCGACCCTCTTCACCGATTGCGAGAACGACATGCGCATCGTGCAAGAGGAGGTCTTCGGGCCCGTCATTACCGTTGAACGCTTTGTCACAGAGGAAGAGGCGATCAAGCGGGCCAACGACACTATTTACGGTCTATCCGCCGGGTTCTGGACCCGCGATGCGGACCGCATTGAACGCGTGTCCAAAGCGCTGCGCTTCGGCACGGTGTGGGCGAATGACTTCAACGTGTACTTTGTACAGGCCCCCTGGGGCGGCTACAAGCAGTCCGGCCTTGGCCGCGAACTGGGGAAGATCGGCCTTGAGGAATATACCGAGGTCAAACACATTTATCGCAATCACGCCACCAAGCCCCTCAACTGGTTTGGCGCCTGAGCATAGCAGCACGCACATTCGTGCGTATGGGAGCGGCTGACTGATTAGCAGCCACTCCCAGCAATTTTAACCATGGAGGTTTAATGTCTTCTGGCCTTAAGCGAATCATCTTCGCTTCATTCGTTATCACAACCCTTTTCTGCTCCGCCATCGCTGTACAAGCAGCTGAAAAAATCACCGTCGCCAGCGTCGCGTGGACCGGCGTAACAATCAAATCAGAAGTAGCTGTCTCCGTTCTGGAGAGCCTCGGTTACAAGGCCGAGACCAAAGTATTCTCCGTGCCCATCGCATACACTGCCCTGGCCAACGGCGATGCCGATGTCTTCTTTGGTAACTGGATGCCCTCCATGGCCAACATCGCAGGCAAATTCTTCAAGAACGGCAAGGTCATCAAATACATTGCGAATATGCCCGGAGCGAAATACACCCTCGCCACACCGACCTTCTGCGCGAAAAACGGCCTCAAAGATTTCAGTGACATTGCCAAATTCGGCGACAAACTGGATTGGAAAATTTACGGAATCGAACCGGGTAACGACGGCAACCTGATCATTCAGGACATGATCGACAAAGACATGTTCGGGATGGGCAAATTCAAACTGGTAGCCTCCAGTGAAGTAGCCATGCTGGCCCAGGCCCAGGCGTATGCCAAGAACGGCAAATGGATCATCTTCCTCGGCTGGGCTCCGCACAGCATGAACGAGCGCATCGACATGACCTACCTCACCGGCAGCACGGACCAGACCTTCGGTGACAACGACGGCACTGCAACCGTCTACACCAACATTCGCAAAGGGCTGGAGAAAGATAATCCCAACGTAGCCAAGCTGTTCAAGAACATGACCTTCCCCGTGTCCATGATGAACCAGATCATGACTTCCGGTCACAAGGACAAGACACTCAGCCTCCACAAGGCCGGTCTTAAGTGGCTCAAGACCAATCCCGCCATGTACGAGAAGTGGCTCGACGGCATCACTACCGTTGATGGCAAGCCGGGCGCAGCAGCCTTCAAGGCATACCTGGATTCAAAACTGTAATAATTGAAGTACTGTAAACAACAAGAGGGCGTACATATGTACGCCCTCTTATTGTTCACAGCGAGTCAAAACTATAGTGCGCGGAAAGTCTAGACAGATTTTGTTCCTGGTTTAAAGTGCATTCTCCATCTTTGTTGGTTCTTTCATCCTCTCCTCCCGAGAGGAGGGGATGAAAGGAAAATTCACGCCGCTTCTTGCTGTTCGACAAAATAGATTTCACATGGAGTCAGATAGTCTAACGACTGATGAAAACGGCGACTGTTGTAAAATGTGAAGTGTTTCGTCACACCACGCCTCAACTTCTACACATCCGACAGAAGGTGCGCGTCACAGCTGTTTGTCATGACGCGCACCTTTTTTTCAGTAGCTACTGTTTTTCAACCATGAGTTCCCGGTCAGTCAGAATGACAAAAACTCCATTCTTTTTCCAATGGAGCTCACCATCAACTTTCTTGCCGGAGGACCCCAATTCTTTTTCTACACAAGCTCGGACTGTTTCTACATATTGCGTTTTGAAAACAAGATCATAGCCATAAAAAAACTGATCGTTGAAGCGCAGGAAAATGGACAGCAACGGCGCTTCGCCAAAATGCATATCCAGATTCGTCCGTTCTTCGGTCAGCATAATAGCCGAAAGACCCGTTTTATAGATATTTTTCAATGTTTTTTTGGAAAGGGCGAGATCAGGCAGATCACCCTTTGCCGTACTCCACTTGATATCCCTGAATCCATCCAGAAATCCCGAGTCGCAATACCCGATGGATGCGGAGGAAATCATCGCGACAGCGACAAGACAGACAACAAGCGTTTTCACACTCACCACATAACCGCATTTTGCACGACATTGGATCAACATTAGTGAGATCCCTCCGGCAGATAAGAATAATCAATCATTGTACTGATATCCTGCATTTCTTTCATGAATCCGTACCTGACCATCAGCCTATGCTGATCTTCCAAACGAGAAAGAGGCTCTGCGGGTTGCAATTCTCTCAGCGCACAGATCATGCACATGTCTTCCGGAACCTTTGTATATTTTGGAAGATGCTTGCGAGCTTCCATCTCGTGATTGGTGACAAAGTCAAAAGATTTCACCAAACCAACCAAGAATTTACGGACAATATCCGGATTCTCGGCCAAAAAATCATCAGTAAAATACATCCCTGTAAAAACCCAATGGGGAACGATATCATGGAATGAGGCTAAAATCCGACTGGCACCATGCGCTTCCAGCATGGCAGCTAAAGGGTCTCAGACAATAAAGGCATCTATGCCCCCTGAGCGCAGAGCAGCTTCATGCTGCATCGGATTATCCGGACGGCCTCCCCAGAGAGGACGAATATCTTTCATTTCGTAACCACCCAGTTCCGCAGCGCGACGGACCAGGGTCTTTGCCGCGAGACTCCCACTGGTGGCAATGCGAAGTCCTTTAATATCTTTCAGGGTTTTGTATTTTGAGTCTTTTCCGATATGGATTCCACATTTGGTTTTTGCATGGGCATGTCCAAGCCATGAGACCAATTTTATGGGTATCTTCTTTTCCGCCAGCTTACACAGGGAAGATAGTGAAATTTCGCCCGCGTCGATATCGCCGCGTAAAACTCCAGCCAGGATGTTTTGCTCGCCTTTGACGTACATCAGTTTAACATTGATTCCTGCTTCTTCGAAAAGGCCTTCCTCCACCCCTACATAGAGGGCAATGTTATCAATTGTTCTACTGTGAATAACAGTAATTGTTGGTAAATCATTACCAGCCAGGGCAGGAAAGGTTCCCATACAAGGGATGGCAATCATGCAGAGAATGGTGCAGAGTTTCTTCACAACGCTCATAAATACCTCACTTTACAGTTTTATAATCAAGCACGGGGTACTTCCCGGACTAGGCTCCTCCTAAAGACGTTTCCACATGCCAGCCGAGCATTTTGCGCTCAACAAGCCTCGCAATACGATCAAGTGAAAAACCAATGATCGACAACACCATGATCCCGGCGAATACAAGCTCGGTATCAAAGGTTCTTTGCGCATCGATAACCATAAATCCGAGACCGGATTCACTAGAGAGCATTTCCACGCCGACCAAAGCCATCATCGAAAGGGCCGTTGAAATGCGCAATCCGGTCATAATGGTGGGTAAAGCGGCAGGGATGAGCACATGCACCCAAATCTGACACTTGTTTGCACCAAGAGATCTGGCCGCATCTATCAACTTGGAATCAACGCCTTTGATTCCCGCTATCGTATTGAGCGCAATGGGAAAAAAACAGGATTTGAAAATGATCATTATCTTTGATGTCTCGCCAATGCCAAACCAGAGGAAAAAGATGGGGATCAGGGCAAAGGTGGAAAGCGGCCTGAGCAACTCAATCAGCGGATCAAAGATATCTTCCAGAAGTTTGGACCAGGCAATGAGAAGCCCAAGAGTGACACCAAAAACGGCTGCCATGGAATATCCCACAACAGCCCGCTGCATACTTGCACATGTGTGTTCGAGCAGGACTCCCGACTGGATAATTTCCCATAATGTCTCAAGTACTAAAGTCGGAGCAGGCAAGAACCAGTCCGGAACCCAACCGATCCGGGCCACAAATTCCCAGATCAGCAGAACTACAAAGGGAGAGCATATCTTTCGGCAGTTATGCTGCGACATATAATCCGCAATCCGGTCATACAACGGAATCGGCAGATTAGCTCTCGGAGCCAAGGCTTTTTGCTCGATTAAACCACTTACATCTCCACCCATACCATCCCCCTAAGTTCTTTTTCATATTCATGAAATTTTTTTGTGCTGGTGAGTTCATGGGTTCTGGGCCGGGGCAAATCGATAGCCAGCGTTCCCTTGATGGTTCCCGGTCTTTTACTCATCACCACAACCCTGTCCGCCAGGTATATTGCTTCGATAATACTGTGCGTCACAAACAAAACCGTGCACGTCGTTTCATGCCAAATGCGCAACAGTTCAGTTTGCATTGCCTCACGGGTCAAAGCATCAAGTGCGCCGAAAGGCTCATCCATGAGCAGGACCTTCGGCTCGTTTGCCAAAGCCCTGGCGATGGCGACCCGTTGCTTCATCCCTCCCGAGAGTTCATGCGGAAAACAGTTCTTGAACTTTTCGAGTCCGACCAATTTGATGAAATGGTCAGTGCGTTCTTGAATCTCGCTCTTTTTGACGCCGCGAAGATCGGGACCGAATGCGATATTTTCCCGCACAGTTTTCCAAGGGAAAAGAAGGTATTCCTGGAAGACCACGCCGCACCGGCTATCCGGTCCGACAATGGGGTCACCCTCGAGAAGGAGTTCTCCGCGGGTTTTTTCGACCAACCCCGCCACCATCATGAGAAAGGTGGACTTGCCACACCCTGAAGAACCAAGAATTGCGACAAACTCATTTTGCGCCACATCCAGGTCTACTCCGGCAACAGCGCGGACAGATTCTCCCTTTCTGCCGGTGTAGGTTTTACAAACACCCTTGGCCTGAATAATTATCGATTGGCTCTCAAGCTGAGATTCTTCTGGATTCATTTTCCACCGTCTTTCTGGTTCTCTGTTTGGAAGCCTCTATTTGCTCCATGAATCCTTCAATCCGCACTTTAAGCTGACCTTCATCTTGAGCCGAATAGTCCGTAGTCACGTGGAGAAATGGGAGCCCAAGCTTGTCCCTGACCAATTCTCTGACCCGGTAGGATTCAATTTCAAAGGGCTGACAAAACTGCCATGCCAGATCAATGACCCCATCAATGTCAAAGTCGGCACACAAGCGCTCCAAATCCTCGAAACGCTGTGTGTTTGGAGTCATGCAGGCACAGGTGACCCGTAAATACCGTTGCGCAATGGCCTCCAGCGGAGGGAGCGTTTCATCGGCAAGATCTTCGGTGCGTGTAACTCCGCCACATCCCTCTGAACAGACGACTATACCCCCGGATTCTTCCACCAGCCGCAGGACTTTATTGCACCCAAGGCTGTTCCCAAGTCCGGTCCAGAGAATGCGGGGTCCTTCGACGCCACTGGCATGAATATTCTTCGCATTTCTCTCTTCAAGCTCTTGTGCGAACGCTGATAGCAAATTCAGGTAATCCTCGTGATCAACGTAGTAATTCAGCTTTGAAGTGATGTTGGCGAAGTCGAGTCCGCTGATCGGAGACGGAGACTGTTTTCTCGAATAATGGATACGGGTCATCAGCTTGCGCTGCTCATTCATCATTCGAATGCCGCGGGCCAAATCTTCATCGGTGATGATGACGTCAAGCTGTTTTTCCAGAAAACATTTTGCCTTTTCCACTTCACTCAGCCAGTGATCAAACGCTGCCGGTTCTTCCGGCTTTTGGGGCAAATCCATGACCTGCATCGGGACATACCGCTCAAGCAGTTCATACATTTTTTTACGACCATCGCAGGTGGTCTCTGAAATAATGCAATCAGCCAAAGGGAAAAGGGGACATGTTCCTCCGATCGCTCTGCCGAATGTCGCCTTTACCTTGGGGCATTGGTCCGCAGAAAGTATCTCTTCGGCTTTTGCGATTGGCTCCTGCGTTGAGCCGCATAAACCCACAGGAATTGCGTTGGCCGCAAGGATCAGTTCCGTCGGGCTGTAGGAACACAGGCAGCCCACCACTTTTTTGCCTCCGTCCTTAGCCATTTCAAGCTGCAAAGCCAGATTCGTGTGAACATCCTGTATGGATTCAGTTACTTCGAACTCCATGGCACCCTCTTGATATATATTGTTATGGATACACTGATCTAAACAGAACGCTGTGCAACAACGGCTGCGCCCAAGGCCCCGACAATTTGCGGATCAATAGAAAGACGGACAAAATTAACCTCAAGGTATTCACAGATGAGCCTTCCCAAATCTTCGTTCTTTGCCACTCCGCCGACAAAGGCCACCTCTCCATTTATCCCTATGCGTTTGGCCATTGCCCCGACCCTGCGGGCAAAGGAGCGATGAAGTCCGGCGGCTATATCTGAAGGTTTCTGCCCTGAAGCAAGCAAGGAAATCACTTCTGACTCAGCAAAGACAGCGCACATGCTGGTCACTTCACAAGGGCAAACTGATTTACCCGCAGTGGAACTGAGGTCACCAAGTGCGATTTCAAGGGCTTTTGCGGCAACTTCCATGAATCGCCCTGTTCCGGCGGCACACTTGTCGTTCATTATGAAGTCAAGCATGTTGCCATCTTCGTCCAGGCGGATAACCTTGCTGTCCTGGCCGCCTATATCAATAACTGTACGAATGTCCTCATTCAGGAAGTGAGCACCGGCGGCATGGCATGACAACTCAGTAAGCGTGCTGTCGACAAAGGGCAGCGAAACCCGACCATAGCCGGTTCCCACGATGAATTTGATGTCTGATTTTTTTTTGCCACTTTGGGTCAGGAGGTCTTCAAGCACGAGCTGTCCCGTTTTTCCAGGATGGACACCTGAATCTAAAACGGTACTGCACAGCAAAATATCTCCACTAAGTGCAACGCCTTTTGCAGCGCGAGAACCAATATCTATCCCAACGAACATGACTTCCGTTTCCCCCTGTAATCCCTTTGCCTGCATACAAGTATTGATCTAGATATAAAATAAATCTATAAGTCAAATAGACTACATCAATAGCAATCGGGGGTATTTTTGCGGCAACCTATAGCTGATGCTTTTTTTAAAATACTAGAAATCGCGTACGCGTTTTTCTTTTTAGGACAAACGGCATTCAACCTGCTATAATTTCAGCAGATACTGGCAGCACATTGAGGAAGGGGTACTCTTAATCTAGACTCAATCGGGATGAAATGCATGGACTAACATGGCTAAATTTAACATATTAAAAAAAAACAAAAACTGTGTTCGTCGCTCTGAGCGGAGGATTTTTTAGAAATGAATTTAAGAAACTGGGCTATAGTTTAAGGTAATGGGATAGGCCCGCTCCTTTACGTTTGAGCTTGTACGTCCTGTACAAGCTTGGTGGCAGCCTAGGCTGACCCCGATGAAAAGCCAAAGAGCTTATCAAGAGGCGGGGCCACCTCTCCTGGCAGGTTCTTTGGGGAAGATTGAACTTCTTCCAAGTATCAGCTGTCGCTAAAGATGACCTTTTTTTAGCAAGAAGCTGCAATGCGGAATATTGAAAACGTGTTCGTAAATTTTCATCATCATTTTTTAGGTATTGCGTGGATAATTTGTCAAAAAATCACAAGACTATAGTGCACCTTAAACAGGTAGTAAAATTTGTCTGGATTTTCCGCGCACTATAATTCGTATCTTTCATGCCGCCGGTTACACCTTCGCCCAGTTCACTTCTCATACGATATGCAAGCTCATATCTCGTCGTATTGGCTGCGCAATTCGATGGAGTCGTAGCGCCAGTATTCAAAGTCAACCTGCACGATAAGGTTGTTTTGCGAACTTTTGACGCGTTGGATAAAAAGGCCGGGGTAGTGGGCGGGAAGACCCAGCTGGGCAGATATTCTGGAATTGATGCTGACAGGACGGATAAGCAAGTCTTTCTGGAAGAGATGGATTCCGTAGTCTTCACGAAAAACGTCAGTCATTGGCAGAGTTACGATCTTGGAAAGAAATCCGGGACACACTCTGGCTAGAAAAAAACACTCCGAGTAGTACACCGATTGCCCGTCAAGACTCCCGGTTTCAAAGACATAATACAGCGAGACGGGCTTGGCGGTTCTAAATAATTCCTGCAATTCGCCCGTGGCTGGGCAGATGCCGCTTTCCTTCACATCCCAGGCTGGTTGAAAACCCTGCTGCCGGGAAAGCTTATCGAAATTGACATACTCCTTGCTTGGGTCAAAGGCGAGCCTGGCCCCGCTGGCAAACCAGCCCCGGCGACCGGAACGGTATATCCTGCCCTCCCGCTCGAGAATGCCAAGAGCATGGCGGATGGTGTTGCGGTTGACGCTGAGCTGTTCCGAGAGATCCCTTTCGGTGGGCAACTTGTCGTGTGGTTTCAGTTTGCCACTGCGCAGACGCCTCGCAATGAACCGTTTGACCTTGAGATATTGATGATCTTGCTTTGTTTCTTCCATAAGTTCTTCATTATCTACGATAAATTGCGCTATTTCACAACAGAACTACATGTTGCCTTCTTGACTCAACATTGAAACAGGATCGTCAAGATCATTTTCGCGGACTGGCATAAAACAGTCTTCGTTGGGTTAACCCAATAATTGTTGGCCGGTTTGAATATATTGTGCAAGCACTTTTTTCAAGGAGACAACCATGAGTCCAGAGTCCAAAAAAAAAGGGACGGGTAAGGCCCTTTCCCGACGTAATTTTTTGAAAAAATCCATGATGGGTGGAGCGGCAGCGGCTGTTTACAGCGTTGCCCCGGCTTTTGTGAGAAACGCTCGATCCAGTTCCGGCAGCCTGGTCCTGTATTCCTGGTCCGATTATATTTATCAGGATATGATCGACACTTTTACCAAGAAAACCGGAATCAAAGTCACATTGGCAACATATGGCTCCAATGATGAGGTTCTGAACAAGGTTCGTGCCTCCAAGGGGACCGGCTTTGACATCGTCATGCCATCGGTCACGTATGGTCCGCAATGGTACAAGCACGGCAGCTTGCTCCAGCCACTGGATGAGAAGAAAATCAATGTGGGCGGCTGTTACCCGGATATGTGGAAATCGTCCAAGGACCTGGGCGGCGTGCATCGCCGCAAGCGGTATCTCGTGCCTTTCAACTGGGGAACCGAGGCAATCACCTACGACAGCACCAAAGTTTCCATTCCATACGGAAAGCTTTCCTACGGCGATCTGTGGCGTCCCGATTTCGCAGGTAACGTAACCATGCGTGCCCACTCCGGTCTCCTTGGTATAGGTCTGTACCTTGACGCCATCGGCAAGGTGCCTTCCAACCGCATGCGTGACACATACACGGACCAGGATGCCATGCGCCGTGTCTACGCCGAGTGTACCAAATTCGCCATTGAACATAAAAAACAATTGCGCCAGTTCTGGTCCAATGCCCAGGAAACCACGAATGCCTTCATGCAGAACGGATGCGTCATCGGTCAGACCTGGGATGGTCCTGCCAATCGCATGTACCGGGAAACCAAGACCAAGATTCGCTACATGGCTCCCAAGGAAGGAGCTTTGACCTGGATGGACTCCATGGGCATCCCTTCTGGTGCGGAGAACCTTGAGCAGGCGTATGCGTGGATCAACTGGTATTACACCCCGGAAGCCGGAGCCATGCACGCCAATGCCTCAGGATATAATTCCTGTTCCAAGGGTTCCGACAAACTCCTGAAGCCGGAGATGAAGACCTTCTTCAGTCAGGCGTACCCCGGTGGCCCGAACAAGGACCTTTGGTGGTACCCCGCAGAGCCGACATGGTTCGTCTCCATCCGCAACGAATTCCGGGATAAACTTCTCGCCGCCTAACTACAACACCAAACAGACACCCGCTTCCGGTGTTGAATGTCGGAAGCGGGGTCTTCAAGGAGTGCCTGCCATGGGATCTGATGTCCTCATGCAAAACACCACCATGCGTTTTGACGATTATGTGGCGGTGGACAATGTCAACCTGCATATCCGGGAAGGCGAATTCTTCAGCCTGCTGGGTTCTTCCGGGTGTGGCAAGACAACTATCCTGCGCATGATTTCAGGCTTTCTCGAACCGTCTGAAGGCAAGGTACTCATCGGCGGGAAAGACATGCGTGGCATCGGGCCGAACAAGCGCCCCACCGCACTCATTTTTCAAAATCTCGCTCTCTTTCCGCTCATGTCCGTGGAAGACAATATCGCTTTCGGACTGGAAGTCCGGAGTTTGTCCCGCAAGGAACGTATGCGGCGGGTACATGGTTTACTGGAACTCATTGCCTTGCCCGGAATGGGGTCCAAGAAGGTCAACGATCTTTCCGGCGGCCAAAAACAACGTGTCGCCATTGCACGCGCCCTGGCTGTCGAGCCGAAAGTCCTGCTGCTGGACGAGCCGCTTTCCGCTCTTGACCTGAAATTGCGGCAGCGGATGCGTCAGGAACTTCGCGCCATCCAGCAAAAGACAGGCGTCACGTTCATTTACATCACGCACGACCAGGGCGAGGCCATGGCCATGTCTGATCGTGTGGGTGTCATGTCGCAAGCCTCCATTGAACAGGTCGGAACACCCAAGGATATCTATAATTCTCCTGCCAATCCGTTCGTCGCTTCCTTTGTGGGGACAAATAACGTCCTGGCTGGTCGTGTAGACCGAATTATTGATGGGTTCGCCGTGGTTCGTACCCGTTTTGGGGAGCTCATGGGACGCAGCAAGGCTGGCGTACAGGAAGGCGACCGCAGTCTGTTGTTCATCAGGCCCGAGAATTTCTTTTTGGCCAAAGAGTATGATCGAGATAAATCCGTCATATCGAGTACGATCTACCGCAGCCAGTTTGAAGGGGCTTTCATAAATCTTTTTTTGAACAATACCAATCGATCACGAGAATTCATGGTGCAACTTGCCAACGATGGTCTGGGCGAAATCCCGTCATCTGGCAGCGAAGTTCGCCTCGGCTTCAGGCCAGAGCTGGCCCTTGTCCTGCCGGAAGGAGAGCTGGCCAATGAATAGATATTTCCAACGTTATGGCAAAGCCATGACGGCATATATTTTCCTGACGACCTCCTTATGGCTTCTGGGCATGGTACTCATGCCGCAATTGCTCATGGTGGACTATTCGTTCTGGTACCATGACGAAGGAGTGCAAGCCATAGCCATGAAAGAGGCTGATCGGCTTGAAGCACAGCTTGATGATATTGACGCGGCCATTACGGTGGCAGAAAGCAAGCTTGATTCTGCGGTGGAGAACGCACGCCCTGTGATCGAAACTCACATAGCCGAGCTTGAGGCAAAAGCCGGGGCGATGGAGCCGCTTTTTGAACCGCTGGATGAAGCGATCAGAAATCCGCCCAGGATATACGGATTCAAAAATTATATTTATCTTCTGACCAACACCCTGCACCGATCAATATTCGTCAAAACCATGCTCTTCAGCCTGCTGGTGACGTTCATCGCGTTTGCGCTGTGCTACCCGGTCGCATACTACCTCTCCCATGTGGCGAAAGGACATCGTACAGGCATCATTATCATGGGACTCATGGTGCCTTACTGGGTCAATGAGATACTGCGAACTTTCGCATGGCTCATGATCCTTTCGCGCAATGGGTTGGCCAACTCCATATTGAGTTTCCTTGGCCTGACGGACCAGCCCGTGGATTTCCTGAACAGCGATTCCGGTGTCGTGATAGGCATGATCTATTGTTATGTTCTGTTCATGGTGTTTCCAATTTACAACACCCTTGAAACACTGGATCACAACCAAATCGAAGCGGCCCGCGATCTCGGCGCAAGCTGGATCAAGATTCATCGCACCATCGCCATCCCCTATGCCAAGCCGGGAATAGCTGTGGGATGCATCATGACCTTCATGGTCGCGGTCGGCACGTATGCCGTTCCGTCAATTCTCGGAGGGACCAGCACTCTCTGGTTCACGCAGATTATCTATTCATGGTTTTTCGACGGGGGAAACTGGAATCAGGGGGCAGCATATGCGTTCGCCCTGCTAGTCCTGTGCGTGACATTCGTCATGTTCATGATGCGCTTTTTCAAAGTCAGTCTGGAGGACATTGCCCGATGAATTCCCAACGAATTCTCTCCCTTTTCTGTTCCATGTACATGATTGCTTTTATGGCTTACATGCTTGCCCCGCTCGCGATCATGGCGGCCGCATCCTTCAACGTGTCGTCGATTCCCACCATATCGCCCTGGAAAGGGTTCACCATGGAATGGTTTTCGATCCTTTTCCGGGACAGGATTCTCTGGGACGCAACGCTCAACAGCATCATTATCGCGGTCGGTGTCATTCTGCTTGCCGTTCCCACTGGCCTTGCCGGTGCCTTGCTACTGATGCAAATGCAGTCCAAGTCGCGCAACCTGCTGTACGCCATCCTGATCTCGCCCATCCTGACTCCTGGTGTCATAGTGGGCATCTCCACCTTGATTTTTTGGAATAAACTTGGAGTATCCGGTGGTTTGTTCCTTTCTGTCATAGGTCAGACCTCCTTTATCGCCTCATTCTGCATGCTCATATTCATGGCCAGGCTACAGCGTTTCGATCAATCACTGGAGGAAGCGGCTCTGGATCTGGGTGCTTCGCAGCAGCAGGTGTTTTTCAAAGTGACGCTGCCGTTCTTGCGTCCGACTGTCCTGACGGCGATAGGCATCTCCTTTCTTCAAAGTTTTGAGAACTACAATACTACTCTTTTCGTCATCGGTGCCAAGAATACGATGACCATGCGCATCGCAGGGATGGTCCGGCTCGGTTTGACACCCGAAACCAACGCTCTTGCTGTCATTTTTATCGTCCTGACCATTGCTGCGGCTGTTGCCTTTGAACTCAAACGACGAGTGGAAAAGCGTCGGGAGGCTGTACTCAAGGAAATGAAGAAGCGGGAGGATGCTGCCATTCCTCTGATCGTTTCCGATTCTTTTCCAGACAAGATGCCGGACATGGCCGCCTGATTTGATAACCAACTCCCATTAAACATTACAAGGATACAAAAATGAAAGTGCTTCTGGTACTCATTGACGGATGCCGTGTAGATAGTCTGGCCGCAGCTCAAACACCCGTAATTGATGCCCTCATGGAGCAGGGAAGCTGGACCATGGATGCAAAAACGGTCTCACCGTCCATTACGCTCCCGGTTCTCTACTCTATTTTCACTTCGACCTCTCCAGCTCATCACGGAGTCATGGATAATACAGAAGTCCCCATGTCAGCCAAGGAAACAGGGACAATTGTCGAATACCTACGCGAACATGGTAAAAGGTCTGCTTTTTATTATAATTGGGAACAGGTTGCAGCGGTTCCTCCAGCAGGCGCGCTGCACACCGGATTTTTCATGGATACCTGCCTAGTTGCGGGGGGAGACACTCCTCTGGCCCAGGCCGCTGCATCAATGATCGTGCAGGAACTTCCGGACTTCGCTTTTTTATATTTAGGCTGCCTGGATGAGGAAGGGCACCGTTCGGGATTCGGCTCCAAGCCGTATGTGAAGGCTTTGGAAAATGCGGACAAAGCCCTTGGGCAAGTTCTCGAAGCATTGAAAGAGGCTGGAAAACTCGACGAATACACCGTAATTGTCCAATCCGATCATGGCGGGGAAGGATATGAACATTTCGACCCCTGCCCGGCAGTGTTGACAGTCCCATGGATTGCCTGCGGTCCCGGCATCAGAAAAGAACATTGCATTGAAAAAGCCGTGACTGTGCTTGATACAATTCCAACCATCGTCGATATACTCGAAATCCCTCGGCCCGCCCACTGGGAGGGGAACGCGGTTCAGGAAATATTCAAATAGCCGCAAAGAACAGATAA
>JAFLJW010000319.1 GCA_022712815.1 Pseudodesulfovibrio sp.
GCAAGCTCATGTTCATTGATGATGTCACCAACGATACCATTACCATTTCCGGCAGTGTCGGATTCATCTGCTATCCGCAAGGACTCGAAGGCGCACAGTTTCGCCGGACCCGCTCCGAGCAGGCGAGAATTCTCGTACGCAAAGCCCGCAAGGCCGTTGCCACTGCCAAGGATCAGGGCCGCAATCGCGTGTTCGGCTATGCCGACATCTTGTCCAAGGGCGGGCGTGTGCTTGAAAACTTGCCCATGAATCGGATGATCGTCAGTTTGGGTGAATCCTCCGGGGCCAAAGTGGGGCAGCGTTTCCTGGTCCGCGCATCCAAATCGGGCCAGATCGCAACCGCCAGTTTGACCGAAGATGAACGCCTCTCTGGCCGCTATCCGGCCATGTACAAGGGCGAAGTCGTGCTTGTCGAAGTTCAGGGCGACATGGCCTTTGCCGAAGTGCTGCATCTGAGCGATGCCGCCTGGAATGTGGAACCCGGCGACCGCCTCAAGCTCGTCACCGGGGAAGACAGCCTGTTCACGCCCCATAAGGACAAGGGCGAAGCAAAGGACGATGCCATGCCGCGTAAGGATGCCACCACCAAGCTCTATCGGTACAGCGATTTCATTTCCTGGTTTGCGACTGCCCGCCTTGCACCGGAATCGTTCGGCCTGTCGCTCATCCGTATCCTCGACCAGCCAAATGATGCCGTCGATGGTTATCAGGAAGCCATGGACCAGATGGCCTCTGACATCGCCAATCTCGCGCACGGCGCATTCGGCGATAGCTCCACCGGTGGACGCTACGGCCTCAACGGCATGATCTTCTTTCAGGAAAATGTGGACCGGGAGACTCTTCATGACCGTTCCATGGAGATAGTGAGACTCGCTGCCGACAATCTCGGCATCAAGCTCTCCATCGGTTCTTCCACCTTCCCGTTTCTCAATTTTGATCGGGTCGATATTCTTGATAATTGCCGCAAAGCTCTCGATCACGCTTTGCTTCTGCCCGACCCGCGCATCGCCGTGTTTGATTCAATCTCTCTTAATCTTTCCGCCGATCGCCGATTCATGGACGGAGACATCTACGGTTCCATCGAAGAATTCAAGCTCGCGCTCCTCGATGACGAAAACAACCTCCTCGCACGCAACTCGCTCGGTATCTGCTGCGCCCAGCTCGGACGGTTCGAGGAAGCTCGTCACGAATTCGACGAGGTCGTCAAGATAGACAAAAAAGATGTCCTCGCACTCTACAATCTCGGCTGGGCCAATCACCGGCTAGGCGACCTCAAAAATGCCGAACAAGCCTATCGCCAATGCCTCAAGGCCGAACCCGGACACGTCTATTCGCTCATGCGCCTTGGTTCCATCGAGGAAAAAGCGAATCATCTCAAAAAAGCCGCCACTCTCTACAAGAAAGCCGCCGCTCAACCCGGCGGTGAGCGCATGGTGCTCCGCCCACTCGCCCGTCTCGCCTATAAAAAAGGTGACATCGAGGCCACCCGCGAATACCTGCACCTCGCACTCAACGCCGATCACAACGATCATCAGGCCATGCACATGCTCGCCAAACTCTATCTCGACCAAGGCGAAGACCCCCAAATTGCCGAAGTGCTCGCCCGTCAAGCATCAGCTCTCTCGCCCGGTAACGATACCTACTGGGATACCCTGGTCGAGGCACTCGAAGCACAGGGCAAGGGAGAAGAAGCTGTGAAAGTGGCGGCAAGAGCGGCGGGGTAGTGTGGCGCGAATGGGTGGGGATGGAATGCCTCCGGCGGCCCCTTCGGGGAGACCAGGACGCTGTCCTGGACCTGCAAGGGGCTGAAACCCCTTGACCCCAATCTGCTTCGCTAAAACGAAAAACCGGCTTATTGCCGGTTTTTCGTTTTAGCGAAGCGGTAGGCTGTAGGCTGGGGAAGTCAGAAGAATTTAATATCTCAGGGATGCAAGGGACATGTCCCTTGCCTGCCGGAGGCCACTCATAATGATACCAATCAAGCTCGCGCATTGTTTCTTACGAAGCCTGCAAAATAACTACCGGCCATTTTTTTTGAATAAAGACTCGATAATTGCCTGTGCCTCTTCCTGAATCTGTTTCAGGTGGTCAGCCCCTTTGAAAGATTCCCCGTAAATTTTGTAGATGGCCTCGGTCCCGGACGGTCTTGCCGCGAACCAGCCATTTTCGGCGGTTACTTTCAGGCCGCCGATGGGTGCGTTGTTACCGGGTGCGCGGGTCAGCTTGGCAGTGATCGGCTCTCCGGCGAGGGTGTCTGTCGTGACCATGTCCGGTGTCAGTGATTTGAACGCCGCTTTTTGCTCATTGGTGGCCGGGGCGTCCATGCGTTCATAGACGGGTGAGCCATGTTTTTTTTCCAATTTCCTGTATAGTTCACCGGGATCGTGTTCGGTTTTGGCCGTGATTTCCGCGGCCAGCAGGTTCATGATGATGCCGTCCTTGTCCGTGGTCCAGACCGTCCCGTCATGGCGTACGAAACTCGCTCCCGCGGATTCCTCTCCGCCAAAGCCGCAGGAGCCATCGCCCAGACCGTCCACGAACCATTTGAAACCGACCGGAACCTCGTGCAATCGGCGGTTCAGTCCGGCGGCAACACGGTCTGTCATGGAGCTTGAAACAAGTGTTTTGCCGATGGCCGCATCGGCTCGCCAGCCCGGGCGGTTGCGGAACAGGTAGTCCACTGCCACGGCCAGATAGTGATTGGGGTTGAGCAGGCCGGAGCTTTTGGTGACGATGCCGTGGCGGTCGTAATCCGGGTCGTTGCCAAAGGCGATATCGTATTTGTCCTTGTGTGCGATCAATGAAGCCATGGCCGATGGCGAGGAGCAATCCATACGGATTTTGCCATCCTTGTCCACGGTCATGAAGGAAAAAGTGGGGTCCACCATTTTGTTGGTGATAGTCATGTTCAGGCCGTATGTCTCGGCTATCGGCTCCCAGAACGCGATGCCGGAACCGCCCATGGGGTCCACGCCGATGGTGAGATTTGCCGATTTGATGGCATCCATGTCAACCACGTTTTTCAGGTCGTCCACATAGGGCCGGACGTAATCGTAATGCTCGACGCAAGCCGCTTTCAGGGCGCGTGCAAAGGGGATGCGTTTGATGTCTTTCAGGCCGTCCTTGAGGATCTCGTTGGCGCGGTTCTGGATGGTCTCGGTGGTCTCGGTATCTGCCGGACCACCCTCCGGGGGATTGTATTTGTAGCCGCCATCGCGGGGCGGGTTGTGTGAGGGCGTAATGACCACCCCGTCGGCCAGTCCGGTGGTGCGCCCTTTGTTCCATGACAGGATGGCGTGGGAAATGACCGGGGTAGGGGTGTAGCCCAGCCCGGATTGGATGCGGACGGTCACCGCGTTGGCGGCAAATACTTCAAGGGCTGTGGACAGCGCGGGTTCGGAAAGGGCGTGGGTATCCATACCGAGATGGAGCGGGCCGTCGATTCCCCTGGCGGTCCGGTACTCGCAAATGGCCTGGGACACGGCCAGAATGTGATCTTCGTTGAAGCTGGCATCGAATGAGGAACCCCGGTGGCCGGACGTGCCGAATGAAATTAGGCAGGCCGGGTCGGTCGGGTCCGGTTTGGTCAGGAAATAGGCGGAAACCAGTCGGGGGATGTTTGTAAGTATTTCCAGTGGTGCGGGTTTTCCGGCCAGTTCATGCAGAGCCATAGTTCTCTCCGGTTATTTCTATGTTCATGTTTTTCAGCAGAATCGTTTGCATACCCGATCGTCAGGTGCTTGAAAAAAAGATGGTTTGCAGTGTCAGTTGCGTGTCGGATGGCAGGAGTTGAGTGTGGTTCAGGCGGCTGCCTTACCCCTGAAGTGTTTCAATCCTTTTTTGCAAGTCTGTGATTTTTTGGTTGGCATCACGAAGACGCATCGCCATGACCTCTGCAAAAATCCGGTACATGACAGCCTGAGTAAATGTCTTGCTGGTATCGTTGAGGGTGCCGATTGCCGTGTCGTCCAGGGCAACGCACAGGGATGTTTTTTCTGCCACAATACTGGCGGAGCGAGGGCTGCCGTCGATGACGCCCATTTCTCCGAAAACATCACCGAGTCTTTTGAGGTTGCCAACTTCGGTTCCGTGAACCAGAACTTTCAGGTGTCCGAAAATAAGGAAAAATACCTGATTGTCGAATTCCCCTTCGGTGATGACCGTTTCACCCGCATCATAGCGGCGGATGGATGCGGCACACATGGCTTTCTTGATATGATTCTCAGGCAGACTGTCGAACGCCGGGATGTTTTTCAGTCGGTCCATTATATCATCGTTTGCCGGATCAAAAGGAACTTCTTTCATGGCTTCTCCCACACTAAATACTTTTTCCCATAAGATTTCGTTTAATGTATTTAAGTATTGTCACAAGAACCATAGAAAATCGATTATTATTTCGGCGAAGTGGAGAGTGCTCTAATTCGTTCCAGCACAGGTGGATGACCATATTTGAGCCAGACGGTAAGTGGATGCGGAGTCAGGTTCGAAAGGTTGCTGGCCGAGAGTTTCTTTAGGGCCGAGATCATGGCTTCTGGCTTGCCGGTGGTTTTTGATGCGAACCGGTCGGCTTCGAATTCGTGCTTGCGGGACACCCGGTTGGAGAGAACAGACAGGACCAGAGACATTGGGGTATAGAGCAGGGCAAAGAAAATCAGCCCGGCGTAGATGCTCATCCGTTCCATTCCAAATGCTGCAAACAGCTCGGGAGAACTCATGAAAATGGACATGAGATAAAAGATCACGCCGGTTTTGATGATGCCCACGGCCAGTCTTTTCTTGATATGGCCGCGCTTGCAGTGACCTATCTCATGAGCCATGACCGCTACGATTTCCTCAGTGGTTTGCTCGCTGATGAGCGTGTCAAACAGGGCGATGCGCTTGTGTTTGCCGAACCCGGTAAAAAAGGCGTTGCCCTTAGTGGACCGTTTGGAGCCATCCATGACGAAAATCCCGGAAAGTTTGAACCCGGCATTATTGGCACAGGCCTCCAGAGCTTGACGCAATTCACCGTCCTCAAGGGGCGTGAACTTGTTGAACAGCGGCAGTATCCAGGTTGGCGCAACATAGGTCAGTCCCAGGGAGAAAGTCACGGCGAATCCCCAACACAGGAGCCATGCGTAAGGGCCGGACAGCTGGAAGAAAGCCAGTACCCCGGCGATCAGTACGCCACCTATGATCACTGACAGGATGAAGCTCTTGATATGGTCGCTGATGAACGTGCCGACGGTCATGGTGTTGAAGCCGAATCGGTTTTCCAGCACAAAGGCGTGGTAGATTTCAAAGGGTAATCCGATTATTGCGCTGATCAGGCCGAGGGAGCCGATGTAGGTCAGCCCGGTCAGAATCGGGTTGAGTTCAAGGGAGCGGACCAGAATATCGAGCCAGTTGAATCCGCCTGCCAGTATGATAATAATGGTCAGCAAGGTGTTGAATGTATCGGTCACTGTGGAAAAACGCATGGAAGCGCGGGTATATTCCTGGGACTTGGCAAAGGTTTCGGGGTCGAAATGGTCGGCGAATTCTATGGGAGGCTGCGGCGCCAACGCCTTGGCACTCAGGCGATTGGAGAGTGTTCCAAGCAGCCATGAGCCGATGAGCGAGGCGATGATGACAGTGAGGTAGACGTTCAAATGAAGGCTCCTGAAGAGGGTGAATCAATGATCGCGAATACGCTATCCGGTGGGTCGCTGTGCGTCAATAAGGTATATTGCCGGTGAATTCTTCATTCTACTGGATTCAGGATTGCAGGTTTTACTGTAAAAGAGCCATATTCTTCGGCACTTGCTAAAATAAAATGGCTGTATTAGTTTATAGATTGTTTTGAATAATACAGAGACTTGGAATTCGAGAACTTATGGCAGCCAAAAAAGCGACAGCAAAAGAAATCCGCGAAGATATCGCACGAGCACGTTCCCATGCCAACAAGGGCGACTACCTGAGAACGCTCAGTTGTCTGGCGAATGCGGTCAAGGGATTGGTCGTCAGTCAGGTCTATGGCCCGGAGAAGTTTGAAATCAACGCCCATCTTACGGAAGCAGTCCGCGATTTAAATAAGATGAAGATGATCAGCAAGCTTTTTCCCGCAGGATTGAAGTACGAGAAAGGCAAGGAAAAAGCCTTTTACCAGACCCTGATGCGGCTCCATAAAAAACTCGGCGAGGCCATGGAAAAGGCCCGTGTCACCAAGCTTCGCAAGCGACTGATCGTGCTCGATGACAACATGATCAAGGCCGCCAATCTGGTCAAGGCGAACAATCAGCTCGAAGCCCGCAAGCTCTACCGCAAGATAGTGGAGTATTTTCAGGATATCGAAGGAATTGACTCGGATATCGGCAACCGGCTGACCATGTTCGGCATGTTTCCGGAGGCCTTGGAATACCTGACAAAGGCCCTTGCCACTTCAGCCAATGATGTCCGGGCGCATAATGCTGTCATCCTTTGTTATGAGGGCATGAACGAGACAGAAAAAGCCATGGAGGCGATCAGGGAAGCCATGCGTCGACTGGGTTCCAGCGAAGGGCTATACCTGCGGCTGGCCAAGCTCCATTTCAAGAAACGCGAATGGGGCGAGGTCTTTAACAATGCCCAGGCCGCATTGGACAAAAATCCTCTCAATGCCGAAGCCGCCAAGCTCGTCAAGCTGGCTGAACCAAAGGTATTCACCACGACCAAGGCCGCCGAAAAAGCCAAAGGTGCTGCCCCCGGTAAGTCCCACGACCTCAGTTTTTAGTCCCGCCACCATTGACTTTTAAACGCCGGATTTTTCTGGTGTTTTTTATTGCGCTCCCAAAAAGTCCTTCCGCTTCACCTTGATGATTTTGCCATCCCTGGTGGCTATGAACAACCCTCCGTCTCGGTCGATTTCCAACCCCATAGGCCTTTCGCCACAGCGATATGCCTCGGCAACTGTCCCATCCTGCGAGATGAGGAAGACAGACCCTCCCTCGGTGCCGATGAACACATTGCACAGTCTGTCCACGGCTATACTCGTCGGGGTTCCTGGTACTTTGGCAAGCAGTATCGGCTCGGATAGCGGCGGAATGCAGAAGACATATCCGGTGTGACGGGACGCCGTGTACAGATTGCACCGGTTGTCCACGGCAAGGCCGACCATGGCAGGTATTCTTAGAACTATGGCATGTTCATTTTTCCCCTGCGCCTGCGCTGTCGCGGTCATCATGGCCGTGACCATGACCAATGCGGTAATGATGCCTGCAATAGCCAGTCGAGATACATTGGTCCTTACCATTTCCCATCTCCTTGTTTTTGATGCCCCAAAGCTATGACCTGTGTATTGATATGTCCAATACCTATTTACAGGATGATTGATATGTATTACGTCTTGATGATGGAGATCAGACAGCTCAAGTATTTCATTGCCGTGGCAGAGGAACTGCATTTTGGCCGTGCTGCCGAGCGGTGCCATATCGCCCAGCCGCCGCTTTCGCAGCAGATCAAGCGGCTGGAGGAAGAGCTTGGCGTTACGCTGTTGGAACGTACCAGCCGTAAAGTCTCGCTCACACCTGAAGGATCTGAATTTCTTGACCGCGCCCGTGATATCTTTGGTCGCATTGACGAGGCTGTGGAGCGCGTCCAGTCCATGTCCCGCGGCGAGGAAGGATGCCTGCGCGTGGGGTTTATCGGTCCCGCCGCACTGAGCCCGTTGCCGCAGGCCATTCGCTGTTTTCGGGACACCAACCCTCG
The DNA here is from genome assembly GCA_022712815.1 of Pseudodesulfovibrio sp. GTDB lineage: Bacteria > Desulfobacterota > Desulfovibrionia > Desulfovibrionales > Desulfovibrionaceae > Pseudodesulfovibrio. The sequence continues at coordinate 7,705 of JAFLJW010000319.1, forward strand.
CATCAAACTTGATTTCTCGGCCAAGTCCACTACCGAGCAGTTGCCCTTGCTGCGCAATGACCGGCTCGATATTGTCTTTGTCCGACTCTTCGGTCACGACGTCGAAGGACTGGAGCGGATGGTCTTCTTGCGCGAACCCTATGTTCTCGCTCTGCCGGGCGGACACATGCTTGCCGGACAGGAGCGGGTGGATATCAGGCAACTCGATGGCCAGCCCATGATCTTTAACCAGCGTTTTGCCCAGCCCGCGCTGTATCGCTCCCTCATGGGTTCCTTTCACAAGGTAGGCTTCGTGCCCAATATTGTTCAGGAAGTGAATACCGAGCAATCGACCATCGCGCTCGTGGCAACCGGTCTCGGCATGGCTCTCGTTCCGGCGTCCAGTGCAGGTGATCAGCGGGCTGGGGTAGTCTTTCGCCCCCTGGATGGAGACATGCCCAATTGGGAAATCACCGCCCTCTGGAAAGCCCGCAAGGAAACCGCTTTGCTCAAACGATTTCTCGCAGTTATCGCCGAATTCCGTGAAGTGCCATCCTGCATGGCTGACTAAATCGTGTGGTAGTTCGATTTTTAGCCTCATTTTCATTTTCTCCATAATCAGGACTTGCCATTGGTTGTTCCTCCAAGTATGTCCAAAAATAATGAGACGTCCAATATATATTTAGTGCGGTAGTAAGACTTTTTTCATATGATGGAGAGGTGTATGGAATTCAGGCAACTCAAATATTTCATTGCCGTGGCCGAAGAGTTGAACTTCAGTCGCGCTGCCGAGCGGTGCCATATCGCCCAGCCGCCGCTTTCGCAGCAGATCAAGAAGCTGGAGGAGGAATTGGGGGTCAGGCTGTTCGACCGGACGAACAGGAAGGTGTCCATCACCCCGGAAGGCAGGCAGTTCCTTTGTGTAGCACGGAACACGCTGGAAACTCTTGAATGTGGAGTGGAGCGGGTGCGCATGGTGGCGCGTGGAGAAATCGGCAGGCTGCGTATCGGGTTCCTTAATTCAGCCATCCAGACCGATTTTCCCAAGGCGATTACCGCATTTCGCAAGGCGCACCCCGGTATCATCCTTGATATCAGGGAGATGCAGTCTTCAGACCAGAATATTGCCCTGCGGTCCGGGGAACTCGATGCCGGACTGTCCCATCATTGCTACGCCGACCATGAAGATCTTGAAGCCCGGACTTTTCTCATCGACAAATATCTCCTCGCCGTACACGAAGATCACCCGCTCGCGCAAAAAGGTTTTGTCGAGTGGTCAGATCTTGATAACGAGCCGTATATCATGTTTTCACGCGAGCATTACCCCAGCGCATATGACCGGGCCATCGCTTGCTTCCACGAGAATGGTATCATGCCCCGCATCGTTCAGGAGGCCAAAACCCACCATACAAAACTCTCGCTCATAGCAGCCGGAATGGGCATCGGTTTTGTACCCGAACGGATGCGTTCCATCACCCCTGACTGCGTATGCTTGCTCCCCGTCGATCTTCAGGGCGAAACCTCGCACAGCTCCCTCAAACTCGTCTGGAAAAAGGGCGAAATATCGCCAGCCCTGCGATGCTTCCTCACCGTGACAGGCGAATTCTGTCAGGACGACGGCACAAAAATCACACACTGCTGGAAACTGAACGGCTTAAAAAATTCGATAGGAGCAAGCACGGTCGAATAGTATAATGAGATGACTATCGAACCAGGTAGAACGTCTTTCTAATTCCTCATCCAATCGGGTCACTCTTTCTTTTATCCCACCCCGCGCGAATGCGCCTACAAAAAGTTTAGGAAAGGATGGGGGATGGAGTCCATAGGAAAGGGGGATGGAACAACCCTTTTCAAAGGGTTTTCCTTCCCCCTTTCCTATGGACTCCGGAGGCAAAAAAACCGGCTCGGTCTGTTAAGACCGAGCCGGTTAATTATTTGGCTGAGTATGGGCTTGTACTGTTTAGTACATTCCGCCCATTCCGCCGCCCATTCCGCCCATGCCGGGCATTCCGCCGGGCATTCCGGCGGGTGCGGCACCTGCGGGTTCGGGCTTGTCTGCGATGGCGCACTCGGTGGTGAGCAGCAGACCAGCAACGGACGCGGCGTTCTGGAGGGCGATGCGGGTGACCTTTTTGGGATCAATGACACCGGCCTTGATGAGATCTTCGTAGGTATCGGTAGCGGCGTTGTAGCCGAAGCCACCTTTGCCGTCCTTGGTCTTTTCGACAACGATGGAGCCTTCGAGACCGGCGTTTGCGGCGATCTGGCGAAGCGGCTCTTCAACGGCGCGGGCAATGATGTTCAGGCCAGCCTGTTCGTCATCGTCCAGGGGAGTGACCTTGGCGATGATTTTGCCTGCGCGGGCGAGGACAACTCCGCCACCGGGGATGATGCCTTCTTCGACGGCAGCGCGGGTGGCGTTGAGTGCATCTTCGACGCGGGCTTTCTTTTCCTTCATCTCGGTTTCGGTGGCGGCACCGACGTTGATGACGGCGACACCGCCGACGATTTTGGCGAGACGCTCCTGAAGCTTCTCACGATCATAGTCGGAGGAGGAATCTGCGATTTCAGCGCGGATGGTCTGGATACGGGACTTGATTTCCTTGGCGTTACCGGCACCATCGACGATGGTGGTATTTTCCTTGTCGATGACGATGCGTTTGCAGGAACCGAGATCATTGACGGTCAGGCCTTCGATCTTGATGCCGAGGTCTTCGCAAACAACCTGTCCACCGGTGAGGGTGGCGATGTCCTTGAGCATGGCCTTGCGGCGTTCACCAAAGCCGGGGGCCTTGATGGCGACAACGTTCAGGGTGCCGCGCAGCTTGTTGACCACGAGGGTAGCCA
>JAFLJW010000093.1 GCA_022712815.1 Pseudodesulfovibrio sp.
GACGGACAATATTGAAAACGGCTCCCTTCGCATCAATAAAATTGTGACAAACCTTCGTAAATTTGTACACATGAAAACCGATGTGGAATATGGACTTGTGGATATCAAAAAACTGATCCAGGGGTGTGTGGAGATGACCCAAGGAAAAATAATCAAGCAGGTCAAAACCTTTGAAATGACCTTTCCCGAAAACCTTGTACCCATTGAGACATCACCTGAAATTCTTGAAATTGCCGTCATAAATCTTATTATCAATGCCGCCCAGTCATGTGACAAGCCCGATTCATTTGTAAAGCTATCCGTTTATCAAAATGGACTCAATAACCTGGTCATTGATGTGAGTGACAATGGGTGCGGGATGGATACCAAAACCATGTCCCGGGCCTTTGATCCTTTTTTTTCAACCAAGACATCCAAAGAGGGAACCGGGATCGGACTGTCCTTGTGTCATAACCTGATCACCTCCCTTGGGGGTAAAATTGAAGTGGAAAGTGAGCTGGACCAGGGAAGCACCTTCCGTCTGATCATACCCATCCTTAAAAATAAACTTTCTCCCATATCCCATCCATAGATTATAGTGCCATTTTGGCATAATTATCGCCCGAACCTCTGATTTCAGGGGTGCCATTTTGGCAGACACCTGAAGGATTTAAGCGTTCTATGTCATTCTGGCAGATTGGGCTCTTCATAAAAACACCTCGGCCTATCCAGCCAACTACCTGTTTTTACACTCTATTTTTAATATCCTGCGCCCAATTAAACTTGGCACATTAAATGCAATTAAGAATACGTTCTTTACCATTATACTAACACTTGAAACGGAGCCAATGGCCGACACTATCAAAAATGATTTTCAAAGTCTGAACAGCGATGGCAGATGTCTGTGAATAATTATGAACAAATCTGATGCAACCTGGGAACAAACCGTAGCAATGCTGGAATGCATCCCGGGAAAAAAAATTGAGGACCCTCAATTCTTATATTTTCCCCTAAAAAAACTGGGCAAAGATAAGAGTATTTTCCAAGATCGGGACAAGGGCATTTTTTCGGAAGAATTCAACGAGGAGATGCAGTCTATCATTAACAAGCAGCTTGCCGTGCACACCTATTATGAAAATGAATTAATTGCCACTGCCGGTACCCATATTTCCGTTGATTTGCTCAAAAAATTTGATGCCCTTAAGATCAATTTCAAGGTCATGAAAAATGAAACGTCACCCACGGAAAACCATGAACTTTTTGAGCATGAAATGGCCCACCTGATAAAACGCCAAAACCGATTTTTTGATGGATTAAAAAATCGGGATATCTCCAGAATTCAACACCGGGTAAATGACTATATCCACCTGGCTTTATCCAAGGACACCCCCCCCTGGTCTATCCATATTCAAAAAAAATATCAACATTTGCTTCCCTATTTTGAGGGCTCCTGCAAGACTCTTACCTCAAAAAAAAAATATATTGCCGTCACTATAGCCCTTGATCAAATCATTGAAAACGACAAATGCTTTTCCAACACAAAAAACATGGGAGAAACCATCGCTCATATTATTAAAATGAGCTGGATCTCACTGATCATGGCCCATGAGATAGAAGATTTCAGGGAAGATGAATACCAGACCCTGGGACTTATCTGCCTGGGACACGATACGGGCAAGGCAATGATCCCCCAGAAGATATTATACAAACGCGGGCGGCTGACCTCCCTTGAAAATGAAATCATGAAAAGCCACGCATTCTTTTCATTTCTCCTGGCATCCCATAACCAGCGTTTCCTTGATTTCGAAAGTTTTGTAATGGGACTCCACCATGTCAAGGAAGACAACACCCTGCCCCAAAGTTATGGTATCTTTCATGACACCCCCGCCTCCTTCTCCACATATTTAACAAGTGATGCCCGGACAAAATTAGATCAGCTATATGAGACAACCATAAAATTTTATCGGGTGATCAATATTGCAGACACCTTTGAGGCCATCACTGCCAGCCGGATCTATAAAAAATCCTCATCCATTGGAAAAGCGCTGGAGATAATGGTTAAAAACAATACCCGTAACCGAGTGTTGCATGGCCCCTATCTCAACACGTTAATTAAATTGCTCATCAACACAATCTTGCATAAAGGAATCATATTTCGGCTCACTGACAAAATTTTGGATTTCTGCCTGGCAGACAAGACCACGCCAGAACAAAGGTCTCTTTTGAAACAAACCCACCAAGTGATTATTCTCAATTCATGTGACCAACTTGAGCAAACACTGGAATGCCTGATTGTTGAAATAAAACAAACAAAAGAGAGCAGACCGGTTCAGCTCCCCCCCATGCTTTTTTTAGAAACTCTTTTCATGTAACTTCTCCCCCAAAATGAAGGTTCTCTAAACACCAAACAGCATCCAGACAAAAAGATACAGGGTTTGACAAGCATCGTCATTCCCTGTATCTTTTTGTAATTTATTTAAATCTCAAGGCAAAAAAGATGGATCAGAACGATTGTATTCAAAAAATTCAGTCCGCTGTTCTGGGGGCAATCCACCCCTCCCCCCCAGACCCCACTATATTTCAACCCACCAGTGTGATGGCATTGTTTGCGTTTAAAGACACACAGGAGCTGCTCTTCATCCAAAAAGCCGATGTGGAAGGATATCCCTGGCGAAACCAGATGGCGTTTCCCGGCGGTCACATGGATGAACAAGATGGCTCCACCCGGGAAACAGCCCTGAGAGAACTTGAGGAAGAAATGGGGATAAGTTCTCAGAACGTGAGGGTGATGGGCTCCCTGGGCCATTTCCAGACCATCAACAATAAGGATATTGAAGCCTTTACCGGTGTCTGGAATACAAAAGGGGAAATCACCTTTGATCCCACAGAAATTTCACGGGTACTTTCCATCCCCTTTGACTATCTGACCCAGGTTCACAGGGAAAAAGGCTATGCCGGGCGATTGCCCAATATCGTGGAACTTACCTACCCCTATGAGGATGTGGTGATCTGGGGCGTCACCGCCAAAATCCTCCATCATTTAATAGAGGTTGTCACCTTGACGCCAAATGCCTGATCATTCCTTTTGAAAAAAGCCAAAGCCAAAGCCACAACATATAGATTTTTTTCTTGACAAACAACCACATATAGCGATAAACCTACCAACTATCAAGATTGCTATAAAGCAATTTTTCAACGTGTTTACAACAAGAGAAACCAATCCCCATCGGATTTCATGAACTGGAGAAAATATGCCAACAGAAAGTAGCGCAAAAACCATGACACTTGATATCTCAAAAAATACCATAACCGTTCTTGAAAGAAGATATTTAAAAAAAGATGATGATGGTAACGTTATTGAATCGCCTAAGGAAATGTTCCAAAGAGTTGCTGCCCATATTGCAATGGCGGAAAAAACCCATGACAATGCCGATCAAGTCGAGAACTTTCAAGAGGCCTTTTACAATTTAATGGGCAGTTTCAAGTTTTTGCCAAATTCACCAACTCTGATGAATGCCGGCAATGAATTGGGTCAACTTGCGGCATGCTTTGTCCTTCCCATTGAAGATTCCTTATCGGATATTTTTGAAGCAGTAAAAAATGCGGCACTCATTCATAAATCAGGCGGGGGGACAGGTTTCTCATTCAGCAAACTCAGGCCTAAAAACTGCCGCGTGGGTTCCACAGGAGGCGTTGCATCCGGCCCTATTTCTTTTATGAAAATTTTTAATGTTGCAACCGAACAGGTAAAACAGGGGGGGACCAGAAGAGGGGCCAATATGGCTGTTCTACGAGTTGACCACCCTGATATTGTTGAATTTATCAATTGCAAAAAAAACAATGACAACCTGGGTAATTTCAATATTTCTGTTGGCATAACAGATCAATTTATTATGGCTGCAAGAGAAGACAAGCCATTTGACCTGATTGATCCCAGAGATAAAAGAATAGCAAGCCAGCTCAACGCCAGAGACCTCTTTCAAAACATTGTGGAACAGGCCTGGCACAATGGTGATCCGGGAATCGTTTTTTTGGATCAAATAAACAGGGACAACCCCACACCGGAAATTGGAGAGATTGAATCCACAAATCCATGCGGAGAGCAACCTCTTCTCCCCATGGAAGCTTGCAATTTAGGCTCTATAAACCTATCGAAATTTGTGGGAACAAAAAACAAAAAAACCTTTATTGATTTTAAAGAATTAAAAAAGACAATACATTTATCCGTTCGCTTTTTAGATAATGTGATTGATATGTCAACTTACCCTTTGCCTGAAATAGGGCAGATGGTGAAAGACAACCGCAAAATAGGTCTCGGCATAATGGGATTCTCAGATCTATTATTCCAGATGGGAATCCCCTATAATTCCGACAATGCCCTGAATATTGCAAAAGAAATCATGTCCTTTATCCAAAAAGAATCCCATGAAGCATCACGGCTGTTGGCAGAAGAACGCGGGACCTTTAACAATTTTGATAAAAGTATTTTCAAAAACGATACAGCAAAAAGATATCGAAATGCCACCACAACAACCATTGCCCCAACCGGAACATTGAGTATCATTGCCGGATGTTCCAGCGGGATTGAGCCGTTGTTTGCCCTAAGTTTTGTCCGAAGGGTGATGGATAATGATGAATTAATTGAGGTGAATCCATATTTTGAAGCAGTTGCCAAGGAAAGAGGGTTTTATAGTACCGAATTAATGAACAAAATTGCCAAAACCGGTACGATTGCAAACATGCATGAAATCCCACAGGATATCCGAGACATATTTGTCACGGCCCATGATATCTCACCCTCCTGGCATATACGAATGCAGGCGGCTTTTCAAGAATTCACTGATAATGCGGTATCAAAAACAGTGAATCTACCCCATGATGCGACAGTGGAAGACGTAATGGGCATATATAACATGGCATATGATCTTGGGTGTAAAGGGGTAACCACTTATCGGGATGGCAGCAAAGACAATCAGGTTCTTTCATTTTCAAATGAGCCAAAGAAAAGTGCACAAGAGAAAGGTGCGCCAGAGAAAAAAAGCATGAGAAAACGACCCGAAACCCTTTATGGCTTCACAACGACGATTAAGACCGGAATGGGACATCTGTATCTCACTGTCAATGAAGATGAAGGCAAGCCCTTTGAAATATTTGCCACGGTTGGAAAGTCCGGCAAGTCCACCCAGGCAAAAACAGAAGCCATTGGCAGATTGGTCTCACTTTGCCTGCGAACCGGTGTGGATGTAAAATCCATAATTGGTCAGATCAAA
>JAFLJW010000185.1 GCA_022712815.1 Pseudodesulfovibrio sp.
TTTATAGATACACCTTCTTTAGCAATAGAAATTATCGCTTGCGTCATTTCAATGAGTCTTTTCTTTGCGTTCAGTGAAAGAGTGTTCAGTGAACTGTTTCCGAGTAGGAAAACCAGTTTATATTGTATTGTAATACTGTCAGCAGTCTTTATAGCAGCTACCTATTTTGTTTCCATCGCAATACTGAATGTTGTATTGGCACTTTACATATCCCTGTCATCATTTGATTATTTCAAGAACAAGAGTGAGGCCTTTTCTGGTCAGCCAATGCAAGGACATGCCAAAGCCGGTACGAAGGTTAAGTTCAAACACAAACCCAATATATATGTTTTGTTTTTGGAATCATTTCATTCCGGAGATGTGCTCAAATCTATTTATGGGATGGATAACAATGAACTTTGCGCTAATTTGAAAAGCAAAAAATTTACGCTGTATGATGATGTGTTCAGTAATTATCCGCTCACCGCCATTTCCTTTTCAAGTATGGTTTGGCCGGACAACTTATACAATATCGGACTGTTCGGACAAAGTTTACAACTCCCGCCATCAAGAGTGTTTTCGGCATTTGAGGATAATGGGTATCAGTTGAATATTTTTTCTACGGAATTTCTCAAGGTTCGCTTTTCCAGTCTGTTCCATCATGCTGATTCTGTCTCTTCAAACTTCGGGACAAACATGCACAAAATGTTTGCACCAGTTCTTGCCCAATCAGCTTTCTTGCGGAATTTGATGTCTACCATTGATATCTTTGAAAGTGTTATTGATTTTGAAAGCTTGTTTAATGAATTTAAAAGAAAAATCAGCGACAATGTTGATTCTCCGCAACTTCATTGGTTTCATTTCGGGGCTTCCCATAGCCCGTTAGTGCCATGGAATGAAACTCAAGACTTTGGAAAAGAATACCCAGACAAGTATAGGAATGCCGAGAAAGATCTCAAACAAACTGTGGATATGATCATGGAATCTGATTCTGATCCGTTGATAATAGCCGTGGGAGATCATGGTGCATATCGCTACAGATATCTTGAGGTGGATAGTGGGAAAAATCCTAATACTGTCATTCGTTCTCGCGGTTTTGAACCTGAATTGATAGCAAAAGATATTTGTTCCGTTTTCTTGGGCATCCGTTGGCCCGTTGCGAACTATACGAAGGGCGAAGTCTTAACCCATGCCAGGATATTCGATCATGTCCTTGCTGCTTTATGCGAAGATCTGACTCTCTTAAACGACATGGCACCTAATTTGTCTTTTCATGGGGTTAAAGAATACGGAATGGTTATTCTTGCGGAAGACGGAATGCTTCTTAAGGATTGGAAGCCTGTACAGGAAAAAGAACAGCTTTCATTTTTACTTGATCGTGTAAGAAAAAATCCCAAAGACATTGCAAACCATCTTAGCCTTGCCTCGAAGTATTTTGAATTAAGAAAAGAAGACAAGGGTTTAAGATATTTATTGGAGTTGTGTGAGAAGTTCCCTGATTCGGAAGTTGTACACAGTTTCTCATCGAAAAAGATGGTTAAATATGACATTGAAAAAGCCGCGGAGCTTGCTCGTACCGCTATTGAGATAAGCCCGACTTCAAGTTTTGCTCATTACTGCATGGCTATGGTTGGAGAACGTAGAAATGTAATTTCGGAATACTATGAACATCTTCAAAAAGCCTTTCAGTACGATGGCGTGAAAGTCCTTCCGCAAGTGGCGCACCTTCACTATGCCTACGCTCTCATGAAGGCTGAAAAATATACGAGCCTTTCAAACGTGGTTGACATGATGGAGGATCAAACTCAGGAAGTTGTTGTCAATGCCATTGATTGGCAGATGGGCTACCGAGCACATTTAGAGGGCGACAATGAATGGATATTGGACTGGACTGACAATAAGATTGCCAATGCTCCTCATGATAAATTCAAGAAAGAGGCTTTGGAAAAAAAACTGGTTATTTGTATACGGCAAAAAAAATGGGAAGCGGTGTACACGACTGCACAGGGCATCCTGGTAATTGATGACACCCATCTTGGAGCACACATCGTCTCATGGTGTAGCTTGGAGCGGCAAGGCAAATTGGGTGAGGCACTACAAGCATTGGCAATAGGCGTTCAGACGACTCAGAATAACGTTCTTTTAGAGCAATTGGGGGCGTTTGCCGATAGGCATAAAATACATGAACCTTCACTGGCTTCCATCAAAGTTACCGCGAGAAAACAAATGAAGGAGAGGGCCGCATTCTGGGCAAAGCTCACCGCCTTTGATGCAAAGTGGTATGCTGCTCAATATGGACCTTTGCTTAATGGACTGTCTCCCATCGAACACTATATACAGTATTCAATCGCATTGATGCTCAATCCCAATAATAGTTTTGACACCGCATTTTATTATTCCAACAACCCAGATGTCTTCAAGAATGGCGTCGATGCTTCGGTGCATTATAACCAATATGGGCAACATGAGGTGTTCAGGCCTCGTGCAACTTGTTTGTGCGAGCCGTTAAGCAAAGTAGATATTCATTGGAATTATACCTCTTAACTTCGGCTCATCCGGGTTGAGCGTACTTCTCCAAAAAAGTTGTCACACTGAGTTGCCCCTCTGTCTTCATTAAACATGAAGGTGGAAAGAGAAGAAAAGACAAGTGCAATCGAGAGCGGGGGAGCCTTTCAGATCAACTCTCACCACATCTAGCTTGGAGACGTTTTCCATTTCAACGCCATCCATTGTCAAACATACCAATACATCACCACGAAGTGACAGCCGCTGCCGCCGATGACGAACAAGTGGAATATCTCGTGAAAACCAAAGTGATCGGGGATGGGATTGGGCCATTTGACAGCGTAGATGACCGCGCCGAGAGTGTAGGACAGGCCACCTGCCACGAGCCATGTCAGTGCGCCGGTCGAAAGGTTCTGGACCAGCGGGTAAACGCCGACCAGCACCAGCCAGCCCATTGCGAGATAGATACCGGTCGAGAGCCAGCGCGGCGCGTTCAGCCAGAAGACCTTGAGGCCGATCCCGGCCAGCGCAAAACCCCAAACGCCACCAAACATGGACCATCCCCATGGACCGCGCAAGGTGATGAGGCAGATGGGCGTATAAGTGGCAGCAATGAAAAAGAAAATCATGGAATGATCAATGCGCTTGAGCAGGCGAATCCCGGGCTCCGACAACGGCAGCCAGTGGTAGAGTGTGCTGGCCGTGTAGAGCAAAATCATCCCGCCGCCAAAGATGGAGAACGTGACGACATGCCACGGCAGAACCGGATTAACCACTCGCAAAAGGAGAAAAACAGTGCCGATCACAGCCAGAAAAGCTGCAATGCAATGAGTCAGTCCACTGATGGGATCACGAAGATATGTGGTCACGATAACACTCCTCGACAGCTATCTTTGTCAGCCCTTTTCTTACACCAGTCGCCTATTTTAAACAAGCGTTTGAATCAATAGTCGGCGAAGCGATACATCAGGCGAACTCTACCGGAGGAAAAAAGCCCCAGAGAACCAGAGGAAGTATGATATCCGCGAAAAAGACCGGTCCCGCATTGCCGGGATTCTTGTTGCCGCTCTCCTGCATATCCTTGACGTGAACGGAAAAGGCACCGAGCAGGAAGATTGAGGAGAATACGATGGTCGCCAGCCAGAAGCCATCGCGGAAG
>JAFLJW010000340.1 GCA_022712815.1 Pseudodesulfovibrio sp.
AAATCCGATGTTCTCCAGAACATGTCCGGCTACGGACTGTTCACCGGTGGTCTTGGCATCCATTACGGTTCCGAGCATCTGGGTATGCTGACCATCCCGGCCGGAGCTGGCAATACCAAACGCCAGATCAAGCTCATCCGCGATTTTAATGTTTCGGTTCTCCATATCATTCCCTCTTTCGCCCTCTATTTCGCTCAGAAAGTTCAGGAAGCAGGCTTTGACCCCAAGGACATGCCTTGGCGCATCGCCCTCATCGGCGCGGAACCTCATACCGAGGAATCCCGTCAAAAAATTGAAAAAATGATGAATATCAAGGCCTATAATTCCTATGGTCTGTCTGAAATGAACGGACCGGGCGTGGCGTTCGAGTGCCTCCAACAGGACGGCATGCATATCTGGGAAGACGCCTACATCGTGGAAATCATTGACCCCGAAACCAACGAACACGTGGCCGAGGGCGAGGTTGGCGAACTGGTCATGACCACCCTGACCCGTGAAGGCATGCCCATCATCCGCTACCGCACCCGCGACCTGACCCGTTTCCTGCCCGGTCAGTGTTCCTGTGGCCGCACCCATCGCCGCATCGACCGCATTGCCGGGCGTGTGGACGACATGATGATCCTCAAAGGCGTGAACATCTACCCCATGCAGGTCGAGCAATGCCTCATGGCAATGCCGGAAGTCGGCCAGAATTACCTCATTGAGCTGGTCCGCGAAGGCGTGTCCGACCACATGAATGTCAAGGTCGAGATCAAAAACGAATATTTTGTCGAGGACATGCGAGCCCTGCAAGGCTTGCAAAGGAAGATCGCCAAGAACCTGTGCAGCGAAATCCTGCTCACCCCGCGTGTCGAACTCTGCCAGCACAACTCCATCCCGAAGACCGAAGGCAAGGCCGTGCGCGTGGTGGATCGACGCGAAGAGGACTAACTCTTCATGGAATACATCTGGGCCACACTGATCATATTCGGCTTGCTCGTCTCTCAGGTGCTCCAACTCTTCAGCGCACCGGCCAACTGGGTCGCAGTGGGTTTGGTTGCCTTCTGGAAATGGCTCTACCCGGAATCAATGGGCTGGGATTTCGTCATTCTTATCGCTGCTATAGCTGGTATTGCCGAAGCCCTTGAGTTCGGCCTCCAGATCTGGGGAGCTGGCCGGTACGGAGCCACCACACGAGGCAATATCGGCGGTATCATCGGCGCCATCGCTGGTGCCATTTTCGGTGCGCCTTTCCTGCTGGGACTCGGCGCACTGATCGGCGCCCTGTCCGGGGCCTACCTCGGCTGTCTCATCGTTGAAATGCCTGGCCGAAGCAATGCCGAAGCCTTTCAGGCCGCCAAAGGCGCATTCGTGGGTAAGGCTCTTGGGTTTACCATCAAAATCGCCATTGGCGCGGTTCTGGTGGTGCTGTCCATTCCGAAAGTCTGGCCGTAGAGGTTGCCTCCGGCGGCCCTCCGGGGGCCAAAGAACCCTTTGTAAAGGGTTCTCTGGACTCTCCTAAACTTTTTGGGTTGCGCCGCTGTGAATTTTGAGCGAACTTACGGAATATGTTTGCGGCGCGTAAGAATTACGAGAAAGAACTTTTATATATTGGGATACTACGATGACTGCTGACCTTTTCCCCACTTATCGCGGACGTATGGAGTACTTTTGCCTTGGTTGCGGCAAGAGGTTTCCCACAAACGAACTGTATTACACCTGCCCTGATTGTGGTGGTGTATTCCTGCTCGACAATCTGCTTTTTGACGAACTGAAAAAAACGCCCGGTGAGACCTGGCGGAACATATTTGATGGCCGCGCCGCGTCCAAGAAAACCGCTCTGCGCGGTATTTTTCGGTTCTATGAGCTTATAGCTCCGGTTCTGGAGGAAGAGGATATTCTGTACCTTGGCGAGGGTAACACTCCTATTGTCGAGTCCAGTCCGAGCCTCAATGCGGCGACCGGCCTCAAGACCGCCTACAAAAATGATGGACAAAATCCATCCGCATCGTTCAAGGATCGCGGCATGGCCTGCGGCTTTTCCTACCTGCGTGCGCTCATCCGCAAGCATGGCTGGGACAACGTCCTGACCGTCTGCGCTTCCACAGGCGATACATCCGCTGCTGCCGCGCTCTATGCCTCTTACATGGGTGATGCCATCAAATCCGTTGTCATCCTGCCCCATGGCAAGGTCACGGCGGCCCAGCTCGCCCAACCCCTTGGGTCCGGGGCCATCGTGCTGGAAGTTCCCGGAGTGTTTGACGATTGCATGAAAGTGGTCGAGCATCTGGCCGACAACTATCGCGTGGCCCTGCTCAACTCCAAGAATGCCTGGCGTATTCTCGGTCAGGAATCATACGCATTCGAGTGCGCCCAGTGGTTCGACTGGAACCTCAAGGGCAAATGCATATTCGTCCCCATCGGCAATGCGGGAAACATCACCGCCATCATGGCAGGTTTCCTCAAACTCCATGAGCTGAATATCATTTCCGACCTGCCGCGTATCTTCGGCGTCCAGTCGCACCACGCCGACCCGGTCTACCGCTATTATGCCGCAGATGAAACATCCGAACGCGAATATGCACCCGTGACCGTCACGCCGTCCGTTGCCCAGGCTGCCATGATCGGCAACCCGGTCTCCTTTCCGCGTGTCAAATACTTTGCCGAGAAATTTGAAGCCATTGCGGGCAAGGATTCCTTTCAGGTCCTTCAGGTCACCGAACAACAGATCATGGACTCCATGCTTCAGGCCAATCGCAACGGGCATATCGCCTGCACTCAGGGCGGTGAATCCTTTGCCGGAGCCAAACGCGCCCTTGAGCTTGGCCTGGTCACAGCCGACGAGCTTTGCATACTCGATTCCACGGCCCATCAGCTCAAGTTCGTAGATTTCCAGAATATGTACTTTGACAACTCTTTCCCGCCGGAATTCGAAGTGACCCCTGATACCGCGCTCGCCAACAAGCCGGAACTGGTCATCACGCCGGAAGAAAAAGAAAATCTCTCCGAAGCCGAGTACACCACGACTACAGCGGACAGAGTGGTTGCCAAGCTGGGCCTGAAAAAGAAATAGCGGAGTTTTCTGTGGCGAAAAAACAACGCGCCGATCAGCTATTGGCCTCATCTGGTCTTGTGGACAGCCGGGAGAAAGCCAAGCGGCTGATCATGGCCGGAAAGGTTCACTATATTGCTAATGGGCAGAAGACACCCGTGTCCAAACCCGGTCAGCAATTCGATCAAGGCACAGAATTCACGGTCCCGGATGACGACCGGTTTGTCTCACGCGGCGCGTACAAAATCCTCACGGCCATCGAAGAATTCAAAATAGATTTCACTGATAAAATCGCTCTGGATGCCGGGGCTTCTACCGGCGGATTTACCGATTGCATGCTCCAGCACGGCGCGGTGCGAGTCTACGCGGTCGATGTCGGGTATGGACAATTGCACGAAAAATTAAGGCAGGACGAGCGCGTCATCAACCTTGAGCGCACCAATGTCCGCCATGCCCGGCCCGACCTCATTCCTGAACCAGTTGATGTTATCGTGGCCGATGTTTCATTCATTTCGCTCACCAAGATACTGCCAGCATGCATGCAATTTCTCAAGGAAAACGGAGAGTTGGTCGTCCTGATCAAGCCGCAGTTCGAGCTCGGACCGGGCCAGACAGACAAGGGTGTGGTCCGTGACGAAGGACTCAGGCAACAGGCTGTCGAAATGGTCACCACTTTCTGCCGCAAAGAACTCGACCTTGTCATTGAGGGAGTCGTACCGTCAAAAATACTGGGACCAAAGGGCAATCAGGAATTCATGGCCTACATGAAAAAAATCTAGCTCTTGTCCTGAATCTCTTCTGTTCCTGCCTCACATCCACATGACGGACTATATGAACCGTCACAGCAGACAGCCCTTCCTCCTTTGCACCCACAGACACCGCCATGCCAGGAACAGCAACCACGCTTGGCAAGCTCATCAGTACTCAAGACATCACTGCACAACTCATTCTGATCTGCACTACCAGTAACTGAGTATTTGGAAACTGGGGTATCAGCATACGACAGCGGTGCAGCAAATAACAAAAGAACAACAACAAGACAAAATATACGCCACATGACAACCTCCATACAGACAGAACATCACACTCGCTATATAGGAAGAATCATTATTATTCAATAACAGATAATATACATCCCAAAGACTTTTTGCCATGTTAAAACTCTTGCCTGAGTACATATTCAGGCGTATTGATCTTCCCTCGCTACCAAACTCAGCAGGAAAATCATGATTCAGGGCCTTGTTTACGCCATCATTTCCGCCTTTGCCTTCGGGTCCATGGCTATTCTCGTGAAGCTCGGCTACAATGCCGGAATGTCCGGGAGCGTGATGATGCAGTATCGCTTCACCTACGCGGTGCTGGTCCTGCTTGTGGTGCTGGTCATCAAAGACCGGTCGCTGCTCAGGATTTCCCGCGCGGCTCTCGGCAAATGCGCCTTTATCGGCCTGATCGTCTACTGGCTCCAGACCACCTGCTTTGTCAACGCGCTGGCGACCATCCCCGCGTCCACCACATCGCTGGTACTCTATGGTCATCCGGTTGTCGTAACCCTGCTTTCAGCCTTTTTCCTGAAGATGAAAATTGACCGGGTCATGATCTTTTCACTAACCCTTGTCATGACCGGTTGCTGTCTGGTCTTTTACGATGCATTTCTCAGGGAGGTGGATTTCACAGGTCTCATGTACGCCATCGGGGCCATGGCCACGTTCTCCGGCTATCTCATATTGATTCAAGTACTTTTAAAAGGCCTGAAACCGTTGACGGCCACATTCTATGTCATGCTGTTCGCCGCCGTGGCCTTCACCCTTTCGGGCGAACCGTCCGCGTGGCTGCATCCCACATGGGATCACGTCACCATAGGAATCGCACTGGGCGTGATTCCGGGCGTCATTGCCGTGACCTTCCTCTATATTGCCATCGAGAAGATCGGCAGCGCATACGCATGCATATTCTCATCTGTCGAGCCAGTGGTGACACTCGCTGCGGCAGCACTATTCCTCAATGAAGACGTGGTGTTATTACAGATAGGTGGCGCGGTGCTGATCATAGCAGGCATTGTCATCCCCAATGCACGCGCCTTGATTATCAAACGAAAAGTCACGAATCCCTGACCACCACTTTTCCAGGTGACCTGCTCTCTCGCTGGTACTATTGGTCCCGCTTATCCATGAACTTGCCGAGCATCTTCAAGTGAGTTTTTTCTTCCCGCGCCAGGGTCTGTAAAATCTTTTCAGTCTCCGGCTTTTCGGTTTTCATGGCACACCGCAAATAATAATCGAGAGCCTGAGCTTCAACCATTGCCGCCAATTGCAGGATACCTTGATCGTTGTCAAAAGCATCGCCATATTCACTCAAAAAACCTTCAATATCAACGCCACCCTCGCCAATGAAACCGGGACTGGCAAAAGCAAGCTCTTCAAACACATCCCGGTCCACCTCTTCACCACTGATCTTCGTGTACAAATTGAACAAGGTATCCTTGTGCCGGTCCTCGAAACCAGCCAGTTCCATGAAAAGTTCGATACGCTCCATGGTTTCAGCCATGTCCGCCCGTTGAATGTAGAAATGCAAGAGGCTATTCTCCATGGCATATGCCTTGAATACAACCTCCACAGGTGTTTCCTTGCCCGTGAACTCGATCATGCCAAGTTCCATGGGGCCAAAGGCAACATTACCCTGCCAGGCCGATGCCCCACCGACCATATTGGTAACATCCTCATATCCTTGGCCTTCAAGTAACGCAGCAGCGGCCATGCTCCGTCCGCCGGATGCACAATAAGTAATGATGGGCTTGCCTTTGTCCACCTCATCGAACCGGTCAGGAAGCTCGACCAGAGGGATAAGCCGCGCTCCAGGGATATGGAAATCTTCGTATTCCCACATTTGCCGGACATCGAGCAGGACATATTCATCGGGCTTGTGGCTGTCCAGAAACGTCCGGGCCTGACCACTGCTCATCATGGATATCTGTGCCATACGCACCTCATATGTTTGCATAGAAAGACTTGGCGTGAAGCAATCGCTTCCTACCTTGCTCGGGACAATAAAGCAGGACACCGCTTTGCGTCAATACGGAGGAATTAAGGGACAATCAGGCGAGAAGCATGAGAACAATAAAGAGCAAAGCAACAATAGCCCACAGCCAGTCATGTCCGGTCCAGACGAACTCCGGCTCCCACGCTTCCGCGCCTTCCAGTCCACGGCCAGCCACAGCCAATGTCTGATTCCAGGTTTTCTGGCCCATATTGCGGATGACCGCCTGAGGAATAATAAGCAACCGCTGCCAAAACCCATATCCCGGACATCGACGAGAAACCATCTCTTTCACATTGGCCATGGTCGAAAGACACAGAGGCAGAAAATGAATCATGAGCGCAAGAGACAGCGCAAGCCGCCATGCACGCTCCTTGCCGACCAATGGCGAAACGGCCCAGGCGACCGCAAGCCCCAAGGCACGAGCCGATGTTGACAGTGCCAGAGTCAAACCAAGCAGAAGCAGCGCAGACAATCTAACCGCCAGATCAAAGGCAGCCATTGCCGCCAAGGTCAGCGGCACCCCAGTCAGGCTGTCCAGCACAATCTTGATGCCGACCCACAACAGGACATAAAAAACAAGACTCCGAACCATCTTCGGGCCAACAGGCTGGCTCGCGGCCAAGGGTTTGAGAATGGCAAACAGGACAAGAGCGCACAGGAAAGCAAAAACAACACTGATTTTCCACAGACATGGTCCCAACACAAGGGCCACCGCCAACTTCAGGCGCGGATCAAGGTTCCTCACATATGGCGCGACAGCCTGCATCATGCGTCACCGTCATCCCAAGGTGTAATACCATGACCGGCCATCCATGAGCATGGCGGACGGATACCGTGAGCCTGTACGTGATCTAGAACCGACTCAGGTGGACCGGCCAGGACAAGCCGTCCTTTATTGAGGACAGCCAAGTCATCGACCAGATCGACAAGACATTCCAGATCGTGAGATGACACGACCTGCGTCAATCCCGCTTTTTTGTTCTCGATGAGAATTCTCCTCATCTCCCGCATGCCGGGAAAATCAAGTCCGCTGAACGGTTCGTCAAGAAGGAGCACCTGCGGTTTATCCAGCAGTGCCGCAGCGAGGCAGAGCTTGCGCTTCATGCCCCATGAAAGCATCTGCACCGGTCTGTCCCACATTTCAAGAAGATCGAAACGGTCAGCCATGGCTTTGGCAGCATTAGTGGCTGCATCCGTGCGCTTATGGCCCATGAGCAGATCTTCCTCGACCGTGGCACCGAGAATCTGGAGATCGGCATCCTGCATGACCAGACGGCACATGGACCGTATCTGCTTCTCGCTACCGGGACTGACGCGGCCATCAATCTTGATGGAACCGCCTGTAGGTGTGTAGAGTCCTGCCATCAATGCCATCAGCGTGGACTTGCCACTGCCATTGGCACCGACAAGACCCGTGAGCGTCTTTTTGCCCAGTGCAAGGGTGACCCCGGACAGAACTTCACCGCCAGCGGGATATGCATAATTGATTCGAGTCAGTCTGATCATCGGGATTCCTTGAAAAATCTGTGCTGCGTTGCTGACATATTTCACCATAGGCCCGCGCAGTGTCAACAGCGGACACAAAAAAGCCCCCGCCGATGCAGGGGCTTTATCATGCTATGCAAAGTTATCTAGAACTCGTAACCAACGGACACACCGGAAATCCAGGTCTTCCCGTTTTTGAATTCAACGGAGGTTCCATTGATATCTAACCCGGTACGTGCTTTGGTCGTAACATACATCAGCGACCAGTCGATCTTGATATCGTTAAACTTGAAACCAAGACCTGTGGAAAAAAGCTGCCGATCATTGGCAGGAAGCATGTAAGAGGCTTCGTATCCAACGGTAGGGGTGACATCGTAGATATACCCGGCCCGAAGTGCGAGCCAATCTTGCGCCCAATACTCAGTACCAAGCTGAAAACGCCATGAATTCTTGTAATCCAAATAGTCAGTTTTATTGAGCCACCCACTATACACCATCTTATCCGTCAATTCCCAGCGGGTAAAAATTGTATCAAATTCAATAGACCAATTTTCAAGTGGTTTATATCCAACTCCCAAAGTAAAGCTGGAAGGCAGTGTCGTTTCAATGTTCTGTGCATTTTTAGTGTTGCCGCGACCTGTAAGTGTTGCAGAGCCCTCAGCAAAAAACTTAATCGGTGTACGGTAGGTAAAACCTGCGGACCACTGATCATTGTACTTGTAATGCAAACCGAGATTACCACCAACACCCCATCCATTGGTGTTGGCCGTAAAACCTGTTTTTTCAAGCTGCAACCCACCCTTGAGTAGATCTAAGCCAACAGCCAAAGAAAACTTGTCATTGAATTTAAACGCAATATTGGGGTTAATGGTAGTAGATTGCAGATTCACATATTGCAAGTCTGCTCTGCCAGCCCACCCTTCTTCATATTTTGTTCCCAAGCCAAACCGGGTATACATGCCGATTCCCAGCCAGACGTCTTCTTGCACCTGCTGAGTATAGTAGCTATGGGGTACGATATGAGTCTTGTCTTCGGTTTTATGTTCGACACCATTTCTAATGATATCAGAACTTGGCGCAATGGCTGCAAAGCCAAAAAGAACTTCGCCACCTTCGTGTTGCGTCATGAGAGCCGGGTTAGTGGCAATGACAGAAGCATCCCCGCCAAAAGCATAGCCGGTAGTCCCCATGGCAACACCACGGTTACTCCATTCATACAGGGCAAAACCGCCCGCCTGAACACTGGAAGCCGAAGCCAGAAGACATACAAAAAGGCTACAGAAAATGATGGCGGATGCACGTTTCATCCTTCCCCCTTGGCGGCTGTCGCGACTGCGACAACAGTCTGACCAATGAATCCGGCACCCTCCCAGATATGACGAGGTGACCTCGTCCCGAAAACAATGGAGTTATTTTTTTACACAAACTTGTGATTTGTAACCAAACTGAGACAAAAAGTAAAACAGAAAAAATTAACAAAGCACCCAAACAGACTCAAAAACCATCGGTAATCTCAATACTCAGACGGACGGCACACTTCTGGCAATACAAACTGAGGGGAAATCATTTCCCTTTCAATAATAGAGGTTTCGGCATGATTCTAAAGCTGGATATAAAAGAAAAAAGTTTTCACGGGATTCTGGCCATTGGCGGACTTGCGGGGATCGTCGAAGGGTCCATACGTGACGGGTTCACCCTGCACACAGCCTTTCCCGGCATGATGCTTACATTGATTGCCGCGTTTCTGGGCGCATTTACCGGATTCTTTCTCAAAGACTTGTCACGCATCTGGCGTGGCATGAAGCCTTACCGGGGCGTCAACAACGAGGGATGGATAATTGGTGCGTTCATGGGAACCTTCATGGGAACCCTGTTTCAGGTCGCAGGCAGCGCAAACGGAGCCAACCTCGTTATCGGCTCGGTCTTTGGAGCCTATTTCGGTGCCATGTGCGGCGCGTTCCCGGATGAATTCATCACCCCCATTCTGGAACTGATGCATGCAGAACGATCCGCCAGTCTCATGACAAAACACAAGCAACCTCATAATCTTTGATTTACGAATCAGAGTGTGTCGACACGCCCTGGAATTCAAGCACAAAGGGCTAAAATAGCACCTGTTTTAAATAGTAAAAACGGCCCTGGCAGATCATGCCAAGGCCGCTTGAAAAACAAAACATTTTGACTTAATCTTATTTCATCTCGACCCAAATCACTGCACCGAGTTCCAGTTCTCGTCCCTTATATGGCTTGTCGTCACCATTCAGTCCAGCAAATCCCCACCACCCTTTCCAAGGGCAGACAAAGGTGAAAACTCCGTTTCCGTCCGCCAGCACTTCCTGTGTGACCATGCGCTCACCCGGAGCAACGCGTTTCCCATCCTTATTGTAATACTCGACCTCGACACGGGTATACGGTGCAGGCTTGCCATCGAGCATTACCACACCTTGAAACACGTTACCGGCATAGTTACCAAAGGGACGGGTCAGGGGGACAATCTCCGTCTTCAGGCCAAGAGGCTTGTTCCATTGCTCACCCTCACCGTAAGCATCAATCACAACCTTGGTGATATGACGGATATAATTGTTCTCCGCATCTTCCTTGTAGGGAACCGGATCAAAAACAAAGGCATACAAACCGGGCTGGCGTGGCGTGAACGATGTCTGCCATGCGGTATGCCCCATTACCCTGGCTTCCTTCAGTGTACCCAGCAAGTCAGTTTTTTTCTCACCATCAACCACCACAAAAAACTCGACAGGCTTTTCCAGTTCCATGCCTTCTCCCTCAAAAGGATGGGCAAAAGACAAGGTCAGGTTCACTGTCCGTTTGTCTTGCGTCACTTCATCACTACCAGGGATCAGCATGCCGAAATGGGCAGATGCCGTGGCAGCCAGGAACAAGATCAACACATTGGCGATACATGCAATTTTAACTTTCATCATCGTTTCCTCTTGAGCTAGAACAGATACAAGTATCCATTTCGTAGTTGACAGATGGATACCAATATCAAATTGGTAACACAAGTCAAGATAGAATTTTAAATTTGTTATCTACTACACTGCTCGAAAATATCAGGAGTCGCCTGCCTTGCGCCACCAACGGGCGAGTGAAACACCTGAAATATTATGCCAAAGACTGAATAACGCGCCCGGTAAAGCTGTTGCCGCTCCAAAATGCTTAACTGCCAACGCCACTCCCAGACCGGAATTTTGCATACCCACTTCAATGGCGAGAGTCCGCGCATCCCGTTTGGAATACTTCAGCAGTCTTGCAAAACCATACCCGGCGGCCAGCCCCAGACTGTTGTGCAGCACCACGGCAATGAGGACGAGAATCGGGAAGGTCAGCAAAATTCGTTGATTAAGCCCAATGATGCAGGCAATCAAAAGCGCGATTACCATGATTGACAAGGAAGGGAAAAACCGCAGGAACGGCTCCAGACGCTTGCGAAACAACCGGCGCAGGACAAGGCCGTCCACAAGGGGAAATACGACTATCCAGAATACGGACTGCACCATGGACCAGAAATCAATCTCCACCTGTTTCTCAAGGAGCAGGTATATGATGGCGGGCGTCAGAACCGGCGCAAGACAGGTCGAGGCAAGGGTCATGGTCACGGACAAAGGCACATTTGCCCGCGCCAGATATGCTATGACATTGGACGCGGTGCCGCCGGGACACGCACCGACCACCACCATGCCTATAACGGCTTCCGGCGGCAGCCCGAACACAAAGGAAATGGACACGGCCAGCACGGGCATGACCGCGTATTGCATGATGATCCCAATCCCCACCAGTCGCCATTTGCTCAGGATATCACGAAAATCCTCAAAATCGAGGGTCAGCCCCATGCCGAACATGATGATGCCCAGCCCCAGCGGAATATGCGGCTTGATCCAAATGAATGACGGCGGATATGCCAGGGCTATGCCCGACAAGACAACCGCGATGATGATGAAATGTTTTTCGATAAATCGAGGTATGGTTTCGTATGTCATGATTGGCCGAGAGTTGGCCTAAAATCGGAAAAGTGTCAACGATACATAAGAAAAGGCGTGTCAACAGCACGTCTTTTCCATCCATTTCCCCATTCATCTATTTCTGAATGGCCCCGCCGCAGCTCGACCCGGCCCCGGCGGTGCAGGCAAAGCAATGTCGCCCTGTGACGACCTGCCTGTGGACCAATTGCTTGAGATCGAAATCCTCGATGCGATCAGGTGTGCCATGATTGACGGGCAGGCCGAGAGCCTGATTGAAATCGCAATCATACAAACGTCCATCCCAGCCTATATTGATCTGATGGCGACACATGAGGCCATCTACCGTAGCCGGGTTAAAGGACTCGGTCAGAAGTTCCATGTACTGCTGATCCTCTCCTCTCTCCCTGAGCTCATCCATATACCTCCCGATGGGGACATTGGTAATGGTCAGCAATTTATTGAACACAATACCGTACCGGGCTTGCATCTCGCGCTTGTAATCCTTTTCCAGAGCTTCCTGACACGGAGGCAAACTCGGCCCGATAGCCGGGTTAAAGACAAGGTCGATGGTCAGGGCGTCATCAGTACCATAGCCAAGCTCATTCAACCGCTTGAGCACGCTGACACTCTTGGGAAAACACTGGCTGCCACGCATTTTGCTGACATTTTCTTCCAGATAACACGGCATGGATGCCACAAGGCCCACTTTGTTCTTGGCAAAAAACTCAGGGTAGTCAGTCAATCCTGGTTCTTCCATGGCCGAGAGATTAGTCCGAACCTGAACCGGATATCCCGCCGCCTTGAACCTGAGGACGAACTCCCTGAGATGTTCATTGAGTTCGGGTGCGCCGCCAGTAATATCTATCACTCCGGGCTTCGCCTGACCGGCCAGATCAAGCACGCGCTCCATGGTTTCCCATGACATCGTCTCACCCCTGGCAGGGGAACATCTCAAATGACAATGGGTACACGACTGATTACATTTGAGGCCAACATTTACCTGCAAAATATCAATCCCATCAGCCATGATAGGCCCGCCGATTTTTGTATCAAATTCGTTCACTGCATTATATCCTTGGCTAATTATATGACCCTATGTAGGAACCATACTCCATTCCCCGGTAATTTCAACGTCTCACAAAGGTATGGAATCACAAAAGGGAATAAGCATTCCCTGTGCGTCACGATGGAGGGAAAAGGATGGTTGACGAAACAGGCTTGAACACTGTAGGAAAGCCTTTCCCGAATAGAGGGAAACCGGACGGCGGTTACACTGAAAACTCCGTCAGATCCGAAAGGAAGCAGCGGTATCGGTTGTAGCCGGGTGTCTGGTTTCCACTCAAAGGCGCGTTCGCAAAGAACGCGCCTTTTCTTTTGCTCAACCCATACGATCAAAAAAAGGCAAACAAAAAGGTCTTACGACATTCGCCGTAAGACCTTGTATATGCTGGCGGAGAGGAGAGGATTCGAACCTCCGGT
>JAFLJW010000412.1 GCA_022712815.1 Pseudodesulfovibrio sp.
AGGAAGCCCTGACCACCAAGGACGAGGCCAGATTTCAGGAACTGGCTGCGGAACTCGAAGCGGTCATGGCTGTATAATTCTTAAAACTTGAGGAGAGTGTGATGGAAGACATGAACCAACCACAAGCGAGTCCCACCAACACGGGCCAACAGGACCAGACGCAACACCCCGGACAGATGGACGGCGGCTATCAGGCCACCCAGCCTCAGCCCGGCGGATTCTACCAATTCCAGCCCGGTGTCGGGTTCGTTCAGGTGCAGGGAACTACCGCACAGCCCGGTATGGGACAGACAACCATGGACGCACAACCCGGTGTGGGCGCGGCTGATACAACCGCCCAGGCTGGAATGTCTGGTCAGGGAGTACCCGAAGGTGCAGAACCAAAATTCGACCAACAAAAACTTGGCAAGATATACAGCACGGTAACCGATGTCATGAACGGCGAAGCTGATCCGACCTCCCTTATAGGGCTGTTCGCGGAAAACAGTGGAGACTTCTGGAAAGGTGCACTAGTTGGTGCCGCCGCCGTGGTCCTGCTCAATAACGATGCCGTCAAAGGCGCACTGGCTGGCGTGGCCGGTTCTGTGGGTTCCATGTTCGGCGAATCCGACCCTGAGGGTGAACAGGTCACTGTAGGCGGCAAATAACGTCTCCATCCACCAGAAACAGACTCAATACGAGGTTTATACCAATGACTAATAAATATCCCACTCCCAGCAAGGCTTCATCCGTCATCAAATCGGTGATGGGTGCGGCTGCATTCGGTGCCATCGTTGGCGGGACCGCTGCGGCAGCCAAAGGCATCCGTCAAGTCAAAGCGGGCGAAAAAACCAAGGAAGAGGTCGCCGAGAACGTGGCCCGGGAAGCTGGTGCCACCGCCGTTGCTGTTGGAACCTCTGCCATGGTCGTCGGCGCTCTGGGTTTCGGACCATTCCTTGCCACCCTGGGTACTGTTATGGTCGCTACCGGCACCAAGTACGCCATGGACTCTGTCCTCAAACCGGCAAAGACAGATCTTGTTCCTGTCATGATCCCGACTGGCAAGGCTGCCGCCGCGACTCCGACAGCCGCCTCCAAGAAAACAGCGGCCAAGAAAGCGCCGGCAAAAAAAGCGGCTGCCAAGAAAGCCACGACAAAGAAAACCGCAGCAAAAAAGATTACTGCGGCAGAGGCTCCAGTCAAAAAGACAACCCAAAAAAAAACGGCTGCCAAGAAAACTGAAACCAAGACCGACACGGCATAGCGCACCAGCGTAAAGGAACAAGACCATGAGCGATTACTATGTAAACCAGCCCCAGCCCGGTGCCACCTCTACAGAGGGAGCCTACTCCAAAGACCCCCAAAATCCGACTTACTACTTTCAGGACAACAACCAGTACGGCGCGGTGAACGCTCAGGCTACCGCCCAGTATCCGTCCGAAACAGCAGCCGTCACCAATACACCGCAGCCCCTGGAATCCTCCCTGACTTCCTGGTTCGACGTCACCAATGCCGACTACCTCAAGGGTCTGGCCCTTGGTGCAGGCGTGGCATTGGTCGCCACAAACCCCGCCGTGCAAAAAGCTGTGGTTTCCAGCGTAGTCAAGGTGTGGGCAGCCATTCAAGGCGGCGTGGAAGAACTCAAGGAACAGGTCCAGGATGTAAAAGCCGAAATTAGCCAACAGGATTAATGTCATGGCTGATACCAAAAACACATCGACCTCCCTGCTGCCCGAAATAACATCCCAGAACAAGCGGATGCTCGCCAAGGCGGGCATGGCCGCAGCTCTGGGAACTCTGGTAGCCACAGGACTCATGGAAACCAGCAGGACTGAAACCCTGAAGAAGCTCCATCTCTGGTCCGGGTTCGCCTTGGTCGGATTCTCCTATTGGCACTATTCCCTGTACAACAAAAAACCGAGCAGCGGAGCGTAGTCCATGACCGCTAAGGCGGAAACGAAACAGGCGTTCACTATCGCCCACGAGGTGCCCACTCGCATCAGACTGCGCAGTCGGCGAATATTCGACCCTGCCCTTGATATCAAATATCTGGAGGCATTGGTCGGTTCACTGCCGGGTGTCAGCGAAGTGCGCACCAACAAATGGGGTTCGTCCATCGTCATCTCCTATGATGGTGATGTCAAAAACCGCATACGTATATTAAACCTTCTGGAGAACATCCCCATTGAGGCGTATATGCCGGGCGGGACAAGGGGCGACGATATCTCGCTGCCGATCGTTGCCGGACAGGGGGCCGCTGCGCTTCTGACCCCGTTCATGCCCATGGAAGCCACAGTCCCGGCCAGTTGGTTGCTTGGCATGCCCACCATTCTGAAAGGGTTGCACACCCTGCTCTACGATGGTGTAAAGGTTGAAGTGCTCGATGCCTCGGCAGTGGCCTTTTCCCTGCTTCGACATGACTACTTCACGGCCAATGCCATTGTCGCCATGCTCGGTCTCGGGACCTATCTGGAAAACTGGACCGAAAGAAAATCCGACGACTTGCTCAAGAGTTTGCTCAGACCGCAGGTGAAACAGGTCTCTGTGGAGCGCGATGCACAGGAAATCCGCATCGACTTCTCCGAGTTGGTCATGGGCGATCTCGTCATCTGCGGGACAGGAGAGCTCCTCCCGGTGGATGGTGTGGTAGTGGACGGGGATGCAGCTCTGAACCAAAGCTCCATTACAGGTGAATCCCTGCCGATCCACGTCAGTACCGGGGACGAAGTTCTCTCCGGTGCCGTGGTGGAGGATGGACGCATCAAGATCGCAGCCCGCAATGTGGGCGGCGAAACCTCCATGGCCCGCATCGGACGGTTTTTGGAAAATTCCCTGCGAACCCAGTCCGTGTCGCAAAAGAGGTCCGATGAACTGGCTGACAAACTGGTACCCATCACCTTCGGCCTCGGACTTGGCCTGTTCGCCCTGACCCGCGATGTGAGCCGCGCAGCTTCGGTCCTGACCGTGGATTACTCCTGCGCCATCAAGCTGGCCTCTCCTGTGGCTGTCAAGACCGGCATGCATACCGCCGGGCACTGCGGCGTACTCCTCAAAGGCGCACAAGCCCTGGACAATCTCTCTCGTATCGACACCATCGTCTTTGACAAGACCGGCACGCTCACGCAGGGCAACCTGAAAGTGGAAGGAGTTAAGCCCCTAAACGGCTTGAGTCCAACCGAACTGCTGGCCATTGCCGCCGGAGCCGAGGAACACTACGCACACCCGGTCGCGCGAGCCGTGGTAGCTGAAGCCAAAGCGCAACAACTTGCCCTGCCGCCCATCAGCCAGGTGGACTTTATCGTCGCGCATGGCGTATCCGCCTACGTGGATGGCGAACGTGTTCTGGTGGGCAGCCGCCATTTCCTTGAAGACGACGAAGGTATTAACTGCTCCCTGGTCCGCGACATGGCCCGCGCTCTCAGAGGAAAAGGCAACTCCATTCTCTATGTCGCCCGTTCCGGCGAGCTCCTCGGCATTATTGCCTTGAGAGACAAACTCCGTCCTGAAGCCAACGAAGCCCTGGCCATGCTCAAGGAGCGCGGCATCAAAAAGATCGTCATGCTCACCGGCGACCACAAGGATACCGCCCAATCCATTGCCGCCGAACTCGGTTGCATCGATGAAGTCCATTGGGAACTCAAACCAGAAGACAAGGCCTCGCTGATCAAAGAATTGCAGGATGCAGGCAATTTCCTAGCCTTTGCCGGTGACGGCGTGAATGACGCCCCGGCCCTGCTCTCCGCCGACGTGGGCATCTGTATGCCCGGTGGCGCGGATCTCGCACGGGAGTCGGCACAGGTGGTGTTGCTGGAAGACGACCTGCGCATACTGGCCGTGGCACGCGATGTGGCGGAAAACACCCAGCATATATTGAAAAGGTCATTCCAGGCAGCGGTGGGCATCAACTCCGCAGTCCTGCTGGCCGCCGCCACAGGCAAGCTTACGCCCGTGGCTGCCGCATTTCTGCATAATGCATCTACCATCGGCATTCTGGGCTATGCTGCCACAACCGGGCGACGCAAGCCCGAATCCGTCAACCAAATTGACGCCGGACTCGATTCCGGGAAGGAGTGTTAAATGTACTCCAACCTGTCACACGCACCAACCAATATACCGCTGACCATTTCCCGCGTAACGGATGAAGACCTTGAAGCCCTCATGTGGCGTATGGGTCTGTTCGTAGGCGGCGAGATCACGCGGCTCGACGAAGATGTGGCCCTCAAGACGGTTCGCGTCAAAGGTCCCAAGGGCGAAGTCGTACTCGGCAGCGGCATGGGCGGCAAGGTCGTTGCCCATCTTGATGACGGACGCATGCTCCCGCTGGTGGAACTCCAGCCCGGCGACAAGGGCCATGTGGAATGCGTCACAGCCGGGAAGGCCCTGCGCGAAGGCATGGCCGCCCTTGGCCTCAAGGACGACGACCCCATCGAACTGATCCGCATATTACCGCCCATGGAATACACCACCGTTGTGGAAGGACGCGGGCGCATCCGGCTGGCCGAAGGCATGGCCGCAAAAATTTTGGGACACATGGGCGATGTGCATTGCCAATTCGCCAATGCACAAGCGGGCATGGACTTTGTGGTCGATCAAATCATCGGCGGCAAACGGGCGCAGCGGGCCATCGCATCGCTGGACATTGCACCTGGCGTGATCCTCCGGTTGGAAATGGTAGGCAAGGCTCCCAGCTACCAAATGGCCAGCCGCAACAGGAGCGTCATCTCCACCGCTGAAGGGCTACGCCTGTTCCTCCGTGAAGATCAGGCCGATCTCGTGGTGGTCTCTTACGATGACGAAGCATTAGAGGACTAGGCACAGGTGACACAAAACATAAAAACAACACCGCGCGTTGCCCATGAGACGCGCCATCGCATCCGATTCCGCTGGAATCGACTCCTCGATCCAGACCTCAATCCGGACTATCTGGAGGCGTGGCTGGCAAACCTTCCCGGCGTGACAGAGGCCAGAGTCAACCCGCGGGGGCGCACGTTCATTCTTTTCTATGACGGCAAGAGCGAAAATAGAAAGGCACTCCTGGCCGCCCTCGCCCACATCCCGGAAGAAGCATTTGACCGCCTCACGCCGGCCATGCCCAGACAACGCCTCATCGATGCATTCGTCCATGGGCATACGGCCATGCTCCTCCCTTTCATGCCTCCCATAGCGCAGGGCATCATTGCAACGGGCATGGGCACTCCGGCAATTTTACGCGGAGTGGATACACTGGTCAATGAAGGGCTCAAAGCACGCGTTCTGGACATGACCACCATCGGTGTCAGCCTGCTCCGGGCCGACTTTACCACAGCCGCATCAATTTCAGCCATGGTGGTCCTCGGCGACTATCTCAAAACCATGTCTGACGACAAATCAAACGCACTGCTCAAACGCCTCATAGCCGATCCGGTGGACAAGGTTTGGGTGGAACACGACGGAAAGGAAATCGGCATCGGATTCGATGAAGTCAAAATAGGTGACGTGGTCCTGTGCAGCAGCGGCGAGATGGTGGCGGTAGACGGTGAAGTCCTTTCTGGCGAGGCACTGGTGGACAAAAGCTCCATAACCGGGGAATCCGCTCCGGGGTTGGTCCAGCCCGGAGACACCATCATTTCCGGCAGTGTCATAGTGGAAGGCACACTCAGAATTTCCGCCCTGCGTACCGGCTCCGAAACCAACATGGCCCGCATTACCGAATTCATGACCAAAGCACTGGGTGAACAATCCAATGCTGAAATCAAAAGCAGCCGATTGGCGGATTCACTCACACCCATCACCCTCGGCCTGGGCGCGGCTCTCTATGCAGCCACGGGCGACATGGAACGCGCGCTGTCCGTATTGACCATCGACTTTGCCTGCGCCGTGAAATTCCCGGCTCCGGTGGTTATCAAGACCACCATGCATGCAGCCGCAAAACAGGGCATACTCATCAAGACTGGCAGAGGGCTGGAAACTCTGGGCGATGTCGATGCCGTGGTGTTTGACAAGACCGGAACCCTGACCAAAGGCAAACTTTCCATCACAGATATCATTCTTGCCGAGGCAAAGAGCGAAAACTATTTTATCAAGATCGCAGCAGCCGTAGAGGACCGCTACGGGCACCCCATCGGACGCGCCATTATCCGCGAGGCCAAAAAGCGGGAACTCATATCGCCCAAAGCACGTGATCTGGACCTTTCCATCGCCCATGGCGTCAGCGGGACGGTGGACGGCGCACTGGTCCGCGTGGGCAGTCGCCATTTCATCAATGACGACTGCGGTGTGGATTGCTCCACTATTTCAGCACAAGCAACCAGACTCCGGTCCGAGGGCAAGTCCCTGGTCTATGTGGCACGGGATGGCAAACTTCAGGGCGTGGCGGCTTTGCGTGACACCATTCGCCCGGAGGCAAAACAGGTTCTTCGCTCACTTCGTGAAAATGGAATCAAAAAAATAGTAATGCTCACGGGCGACCATGCCGGAACCACTGAGTCCTTTGCCAAGGAATTTCCCCATGTAGATGAAATCAGATCGGAACTGCTACCCGAACAAAAATCTGCCGCCGTCAAACAACTTCAGGCAGAAGGATATACAGTGGCCGTTGTCGGTGACGGAGTAAACGATACCCCGGCCTTCACCACTGCCGATATCGGCATCTGCATGTCCCAATCCAGCGGATTGGCGCAGGATTCCGCACAGATCGTGCTCACTCAGGATTCTCTGGAAGGACTGACCACGGCCCATCTCATGTCCAGACGGGTGGGGCGCATCATGCAGAATTGTTTCAATATGGGCGTTGGCGTCAATACGGGTCTGCTCCTTGCCGCCAGTGCGGGCTACCTCAAACCCACTGTTGCCGCCGCCATCCACAACACCAACACTTTCGCCATCCTCGGCGCGGCAGCCTGGGCCTCGTCAAAAAAAATTGAACAATAACCGCCCGGTTCAACAAAGCAGCACTGCCAGCCATGGTCGTCCCGAGACTACTCTTCTTTCCCTTTGCTCTTGAGAGCATCGTCCAACCTCGAACGAATATTCTGTAGCGCCTCGCTGGCATTTTTCACCATGCCTGCATCCACATCCGGAAAAGACCTCTGGATGATGGCACTCTCTTTAGCCTTGACCTCCTTGAGCTTTCTCTGCCCACGCTCAGTCAACTCAAGAAGTTTTGATCGCCTGTGCCGAGGGTTATCCATGAATGCGACTAAACCATCTTCACTCAGTTCATTGATAGCCACCCGGACATATTGCCGGGAAACATTCATGGCAAAGGCCAAATCCGGAACGGTAGCTCTTTCAAACCTGGCAAGCGTACTCGCCAGACGGACTTGAGAAGTACGCATGCCTGCCTGTTCGTGAACATCGTCAATCCTTTCAGACAAAACAGAGTACAACTGGTAAATCTCCGTGAACAAACCATGCAACTCATCTCCTGAAGCATACGTATTCGCCACGGTTACAACCACCTTCGAACTGTCTTCTGATACAATGCGTACTCCTCACCAAAAGCTCTTGTAAGATATGCTTCCTCTCTGGGGATGACGTAAAAGGAAAGGTACAGGAGCATAGGCAAAAAAGAGAGTCCCATCCACACACTGTTCAGGGCAACACCGAATCCAACCAGGATGGCCACGAAACCCACATACATGGGATTCCGGCTATACCCATGCGCCCCCTCTGTCACCAGACGTGAAGCGGGCATATTAGTGGGGACATTCACCTCCAAAACCTGAAAACGACCATGACCCCACATCATAAAACCCACTCCGGCCAGAACAATGACCACCCCCGCTGCAAGCATGGCAACAGAATAAGAAAATAAAAAGGACCACGGAAACAATAGTTCAAACAGCCCTCCGGCAACAAGGCATGTGGTAAAGATCGATGGAGGCATGACGCTGATGCCCGCAGAGTCCTCTTCACTCGCAGAGAGTAGTACCGATTTTTTCATAACAGACCACCTTGTACTTCATGTCGTTGACCAGAAAAATGACACATTGACAATTTAGTTGTCAAGATGAAAATAGAGTTGTCACTTTTTTGCACGTGATATGACTCTGCATCCACAAGCACATCACCCGACTATTACAAAGTGTTACCTTGCAGACTTCCTGCACGAAAACGGCCTTTTCGGAAAACCGAAAAGGCCGTAAAAAAGCATTACCAACAGTCTCCACACATTCAGACGACCACTGGGTGCAAAAGGAATCTGTCAGACAGATTACTTGCCGCGCTTTCCGCCACCTCTGGCCCCACCCTTCAAAATGGGACCGGCATGGCGATGGTGGTGGCGATATTTGCGCCCGAACAGCATGGGAACCAGTATGATGGCTCCTACCGCTCCGAGCACAAAAGTAAAGAGCGAACTCATGCGGTTACCTTGTCTTCCTTGTTTTCTTTCTTGGCTGTCTTGACCATGGTGGTCACTTCATTCTTGGCCTTCTGGAAGGTATCCACAGTCCAGTCCTTGGCCTTCAGACTCGCCTTGATGGTGGATTTTGTGGCCTTTTTCACGACCGGGGACTTGGATGCAATCAAGCCAATGACGCCACCGACCACGGCTCCCGCCGCAAAAACAACAACTTTTCCGAGACTCATACTGTCCTCCTGTATTGCCGGGCTAGGCCTCGACAGGCTTGGGTTCGGGTTTGTACCCGAATTTCTTGTTCCAAAGATATTTCATACCGGCGGAGACGCCCACAATGGAAATTAATCCGAGCACTCCGGTGATACCGAGCACACCGGTGATGGCCACTCCGGCTGCTGTGGACAACCCGGTACCCACCGCTTCCTTGCCGATGTCGGCAGCGGCTTCGCCCTTGGTCATCTCGCCTTCATTGACGCGTTTGATGTCCTTGGCAGCAGCAACAGTGCCGCCGACAATAGCCCCTACACTTCCGGCGGCCGTAGTAACGGCAGGAAGCAAAGCGCGAGTTGCGGTCATGGTCATATCGTCCTCCTGATGTTATTGGCAAAAGCCAGCCAAATCAAATTCGCAGGTGTCTGCGAGTTCATTGGCGATGGCCTTGAATTCTTCTTCGCTTTCGCTGACAAAGAGCCTGTGAAGCATTTCAGGTTCGATGATACCCTTGTCATACTCCATGATCATGGACCGGGTCAGCGGGTTGAAACTGGTCTTTTTCACACCGGGCATATCCTGTCCCTTGGGCGGACCAAATCCGTTGGCCTTCACGTATTTGATAACCTTGGGGTTACCTATGACGCCGAGACCGAACTTTAGTCTGAGCTTGCCCGGAACGTGGCTGCCCACGGTAATATGTCTCCGTATGCCGAGCATGAGATCGAGATCCATTATGCGTGTCCTTTGTTGGCGTGCATGGTCAGCAAATCAATAATATCCGACTCCGTAAACATGGAGCCGTCAAACCGGACCACCAGTCCCGCACATTTGCAATTGGCCCGGACCCAGTAAATCCCATCTATGTCCTGAGCAACCTTCTCCAGACGGCGGGCAGTTCGTTCGTTGCTCACCGCTGGCATCTTGAGCCGAATCCGTTCGGGTAATACGTGCCGCACTTGTATGGCGTTCATATACTCTTTCCTCCATGACTACGATATTATGCAAGGTTGGCTATATAATTATACCCTCGGACAATCGCTGTAAAACCATGATGATGAAAATTAGTATCAAATCTTGTTTCACCCAAACCTCAGCCATCAATATCGCCACGACGACCTGTTGAATTGTCACTGTCAGACCTTACCTTAACTCTCAAATAATTTCATAAAAAGAAAAGACCTAGAGATTCAATCTACTTATCCACAAAAAAAAGCGGTCCCGAAGGACCGCTTTTTTTATCATTATTGCGTAATTACCGTTATTCTAAGGAGTCAAAGCCACCTGCCACTGCTTGAATATCTGCGGATACTCCAAGATGCTTGAATCACCGTAAAACGGCAGGTTGTAGATATCTCCGTTCTTGATGGCAGGGATATCAGCCAAAGCCGGATTTTTCTTCATGGCATCATGCAAGGCCTTTTGAACGGCAAAACCGTTGCCCGTGGCCACGATGACATCCGGGTTGGCCTTTTCCAACCCCTTGAGCCGACTGGCCGCAGCATGCCCCTTGGAGATTTTCATGGTGTCAGTCAACATGTCACCCGCCACGTTGGTGCACCCCAAAGGCGTGAGAATATATTGATCGGAATACCCGCCCGCGGCCTCGATTCGGACAAATGCCTTGTTCGTGGCGGTCGAAAAATTGCCATTGAGAATCAGCACGCGCCGACCATATCCTGCTTTTGGCAACCGGGCCTTGATTTTTTTCATGGCAGCCTGGTAATCAGCAAAGATCTTACGCCCCTGCTTTTCCTTTCCAAGCAGCTTGGCAACCTGCGAGATCCCAGTCTCCATTCCTTTGGTAAAATCAACGTACTCGATGGTCACACCCGGAACGCCCTTGACGAGATCTGCCACATTCACCGGACTTACATTTTTTTTGTAAAGGCAGAACTTGTTGCTCTTTTCCAGGATAAGCCGCGTAATGCCCCGCTCCTTCATGAATGAGGCTATGGCTTCCGGGTGTTTTTTGGTCACATAATTGGGACAACCGAGAATCTGACTGGCCAGAGAAAGACCTTGGGCCTTGTCAAACCACATGGAAAGCCGCACGGCCATACCTTCGGGAATTATGCCGAGCTTGAGGGAGACATCCACCAGACGGTCTCCGACCATGACGGCCTTGATTCGCTCCGGAGCTTTTGCCGGGGTGGCACTTGCCACGGAAAAAGCCATGAGCATGGCCATGCAGGACAAGCAAGTCGTTATCACAAATATACGTATCTTTTTCATTGTATTTCCCTTTGAGGTTAGAAGCTGAATCCGAGTCTGGTGATGATCTGAAAATCTTCGCCAAGTCCGTAACGACTGTTTCGGTCTGGAGTGGATGAATAACCATTGAGCTGGCGGTAAATCACCAGCGGGACACCTACCGAGAGGTGGCTGTTATCAGTTATTTTCCAATGTATTCCTGGAGTTATAAAAATAGTATGGCCGCCAGTTGCCTTTGCAACAGAACCATCATACCAATGACGCTGCTGATCCACGCCATTGAGCTCCAACTCCACGTCGAAATACTTGCTCAGGGCATATCCATACCCAACGTTGTACTTGAACTGCTTTCCCTTTCGGGAATCATGAGCCCCCTGTCCTGGAATGGTGTACATCATATGGGCATCCACACGGGAACGACCAAAGAATTTAGTGGCCCCCACCTCGAACTTGGGGTCCCACGAGCCTGTGCCGAGTTGCGCGCCAGGACCAAGATATTTATGCTTGGCGGAATACGGCGCATCGTTCTTGGCGTCTGCATCGCCCGTGGGCAGCTTCAACCCGGCACCAATGGCAAAGTTCAGCCAGTCACCATTCTTTTGCTTCATAACTGCATAGCGGCCCATGACCACCATATCTCCGAGGCCGGTAAGGGTGTTGGTATCCCAAGGTGTTGCCAGGTTACCGGGCTTCCGCTTGACCTGCTTGTCCCAGAACGGCACCATTATTCGCGCATCGAAATTATCAAAGATTCCGGCCTTGGCAGTAAATTGCACAGACTGATTTACACGATCATACTTTCCACCATAGTTGCCATCCATCTCCTTGCTTCCGTCATAGAGCGAATCCTTGTGAACGTAGCGATACTTGATGCTCGCCGTGATTTTCCCTTTGGGCAATACCATCCCGTTGGACATGTTGATCAACCCGAGGCATTTGACCGGCTTGGTATCCGGGCGATCAGTCAATTGTTGCTCGGATTCAGGTCCCGCCCCAATGACCGGGCCAGCCTGAGCTTGTTGCGGGCTCCCCACCAACAACAGTAAAGCCCATAGATATGTGACTGCTGTAATATGTTTCAAAACAACCTCCCTGTGATTATTTATCCGCCTCCCCCTTCTCTCGGGCAACGGATTTCTATTGATCTTGAAAATCATTTTCAAGACACAAGGAGGGCATACGAGGAACAAAACAACCTGTCAATAGCCTGTTATCATTGGATTTTATACCATTAAAGGAGGGTATTCTCCTACTTGAAAACGAGGCTCAATTGAACTATTCAGTTACAATTCCCTATATCTCTTACACCATAAAAAAAATACTCCTAAACATCCACAACTATGCAAGTATTATCAACATGTTATGGTAAACAAAAAAAGATCTGGCAACAAAACCGTGGATTGCCGTCTCATCCAAGAAAAAAACACCTGCTCACAATTGACACACAGTCCTCGCTGCTGGCTTCATAAAAAATCAAATCTTTTTTATCTCCCTCTCAATCTTGAGCCAGGCAGTCATCAGACAAAAAAAAGCGACATCCTCGGATGCCGCTTTCGTCAAACTACAATAGCAATTATGGCTGGCAGCTCGGAGTGCAACTGCCAGCCATCTTCATTTACAATTTTGCCATGACCCCCTCGATCCAGGCGGTTACTTCAGAGGCCTCGGGATCACCGTCGATTTTCAATGTATCGCCGAGCATGACCGCGCCCAATTGTTCGGATTTTTCCTCGATGACGTCCACGGCACCGCAAAAGAATTCATAGGAGGAATCGCCGCAACCGAATACTGCGACTTTTTTCCCTTTCAAACCCGCTTTATCGAGGTCCTCGAAGATCGGGATGAAATCATCCTGAAGCTCGATCTCATCATCCCCCCAGGTGGAGCTGCCCAAAAAGATCGCGTCAAAAGACTCTGCCATGCCATCCACTGAGACATCAGCGGCGTTTTGGATTTCCACATTGTGACCGTTTTTCTCAAGAACCTTGGCGATATCGTCGCTCACGCTTTCCGTGTTTCCGGTTGTGGAACCGAAGACAATCAAAACTTTACTCATTGTGACCTCACTTGTTGCGATGATAAGAATCTACGGCAAACGCCGTATGAGCCGCCCTGTAACTTGCGTTGCAAGATACCTGGGTGGCCCTCACATACAGTGGGGAAACATGAATGAATGATAAAAGCCCATTACTGAATATCCTTCTGTTGCGCGAAGGGCGAACTTCCCGGGCTGGTGGGTAACCATTTGCCCGGGAAGGCTGTCCATGCAATTTTAGCTGGTTAATGACCGGACACTGGCTGTCGGCGTTCGTTAGGGACCAATACCACCAAGGTGGCGGTCTGCTTGAGCTTCAGATACTCACCCTTCTTATCCGGGGTGGCGTCAGTCTTGATATAATAACGAATGAACCACTTGCCCGGCTGATCGAGAGAGACCTTTATGGTATCACCGGTCACATCCTGTCCGGGGTGGTACAAATCTTCGGATTCAGTGGAATATCCACCGTATGTTGCGTCCCAATGCCCTGCTCCGAAATACCGTTTGCCGTCCTTGAAAACCTTCAGGACAAGCGTATCTCCAGGCTTCAATGTGGTCGGATCTTGCACCGGAGTCAGTTCCAGCGGCAATCCCACATAGGCCAGATACTTGCCGTCCGGCTCACCGCAACGAACATACGTTTTCGCATATTGCTTGCTGTACAAGGATTTGATGATTTTTAAAGCCTGATCTTTAACCGCACTCATGGGTTTGATGGAGCTTCGATCACGCCCTTTCTTGTCGACCCATTTGGTATAGTGACCAGGGTTGGTTTCGGCGGTCAGCACGTAGGTTCCCGCAGTAAGGTACTCGACCATGTACGAATGCAGGCAGGTTTCGTCACGAAGGGTGATCGTTGTCGCTGCCCCTTGGGGATCAAACACCTTGATGGAAGCAAGCTTATTGGAACGAACCCCGTCGTCCACCGGGAAATGATGACCATACGCAAAGAAAAGTGGAGTTTTCTTACCCTCACTGACCCTGTGACGACCGGATTGAATGTACAAAGAATGAGCCGAAGCCATTTCCGCACCGGCGAAACTGATCAACGCGAAAACAAAGCAAACCGAAAAAACAAAATTATAACGCTGCATGCCTTTCCTCACTTTTTATCGTCAGGGCTATCCTCATCAGTATCCTGGCAGCACGAGCCAGACCCTGAAGAGCAACCTCCGGAACAACCGCAGCCAGTCCCGTTTTTGGAACGAATCTGGTTGCGGATCTTGGTAAAAACAAAATATGCAGCTACCGCGATAATCAAAATGGCAATAATCGTATCCATTTCAACCTCCAAATCACTTTTTCAATCCGTTGTGCAAACGGGAAAGATTCCCCTCGTACCATTCAACCAATGCAGCCAAGGGATCGCTATTCTTCTCACGGACAAACTTCTTGAGTACAACCGTATTCACCCCGCCCTCTTTCAAGGACTTCTGCACTTTCGGGTCAGGTTCCCACGAACAAATGACCGCTTTCACTCCACTCCGCTTCAAACGAGCTGAAAACTGCTGTACATCGGTTTCCGTCCATTCTGACCCGGGCTTGAGCAAGTAGAACTGGATGTCCAGACCAAATTCATCTGCCAGATAGGTATATCCGCTGGTCAATGCAGCCAGCGCCACAAAATCCAGATCCAGAAAGGCCCCTTCATACTTGCTACGTAGTTTGAAGAGTTTGATTTGCAAGGTTTTGAGATTGGACTTGATGGTATCCGCATCAGCAGGAAAAACACGGCAGAGATCATCGGCAGCAATGGACGCCATACGAGTCAGATTGGCGGGGCTGCGCCAGACAAAAGGAGAATACTTCTCATCCACTTCCACCAGTGGCACCCCTGCTCCATATTCATCCAGCGGCTTGGCGGCATCGATGTTCACGATGCGGATATTACCGCGCCGTGCCCACTTGTAGAGCGGGTCGGCAGCCCAAGCCGCCCCCACGGTCAACACAGCATCGGCCTTGGCGGCGGATTCGAGGAACACTTTCTGATGCTTTTTAAAATAAGCGTCTTGGCCTCGCATGGAATACCCTTCGGGAATGACGTTGGTCACCGTGATGGAGGTATCGTTAGCCAAAACCTCGCCCATGGTCTGAATCACGTCGAGTGAGGTCAGCACCACAACACCACGGCCAGCCACCGCTGAAGAAATGGCTGCCACGGAAAAGACAAAAACAATGAACAGAGTCAATCTCTTCATTATGCAGCGGCCTCCTTGAAAGAGCCGGAAAATCCACGAAATCCGGCGGTTATGATGAAAATAATGGATGCCACCAAAATGATCGCTCCGCCGGATGGCACCGGTATCTCGAACTGCATGGGCACTATGATGCCGAGAATGCAGCTTGCCGTGGCGAAAATGACGCTGTAAAAAAAGAATCCCTTGATGGAATGGCTCACGTTGCGTGCCGCTGCGGCCGGGATAATGAGCAATGCCTCCACCAGTACCGCGCCCACGATCTTGAGGCAGGCCACGGTGATGACCGTAATCATGAGAACAAAGACGTAGTCATAGAGTTTGGCGTTGACCCCGCGCATCTGTGCAAGGCTGGGATTGAAGCTTGCCAGCAGCATTCGATTGTAGGTGGGAATACCTACCATGACGCAAATAGCGCCGATGACAAGCAATACGTTCATGTCCGTGTCGTTCACGGTGAGAATGGAACCGAACAGAATGTTGTCCAACACATGCATGTTCACCCTGGCGGTCACATAGAGCAACACGCACGCCCCCACGGCCAAGGAGATGGAGAGAAAAACCCCGATGACCGTATCCTGTTTCATGCGCGTGCGGTTGCGGGTGTAATTCATGGTCAGGGCAAACAGGATGCAAAATCCGAAAAGCGAAGCATACGGCGCAGTGACCGGCTCTCCGAGCAGAACCCCAAGGGCCACGCCGGTCAGGGCCGCCTGTCCCACAGCCTGTGAAAAAAAGGCCAGCCGCTTGGAAACCACCATGGTGCCGATGCCGCCCAAAAGAGGTCCTGCCACCACGGCGCACAAGAGTGCGTTGACGACAAACGCGTATTGAAAAAAATCAGGCAGGTAACCCGACTTGCCCATCTCCATGAGAGGAAGACGGATGAGATCGTAAAAATATTCCATACTTAAGCCGCCTTGGCGGTTGATGAAAAAATGTTTAAAATTCGCTCCGGCGTCAACTCCACCATAGGATCACCGGAAAAGAGCATTTCCCGGTTGAGGCAGGTAACTCCACAAGCTATTTCCCGCACCACACCGAGATCGTGATGAATGATGAGAATGGTCGTTCCCGAAGCAGAAAGGTCCTTGATGATCTCATACATGATGGCCGAACCGGACCTGTCCAACCCTGTGGCTGGCTCATCGAGCACCAATAATTTCGGCTTGGGCATAAGGGCCTGAGCAAGCAAGACACGCTGCCTTTCCCCACCCGAGAGGGAACCGAAAGGACGGTCCATCTTTGTGAACATGCCAACCCGTTTCAACACGTCATGAATGATGGTTTTAGTATCACGCTTCAACCCCATGAACGCAGGACGGTAGCGCTGTCCCACCATGGCCATGAAATCTCGCACAGTCATGGGCAGGGTGTCGTCAAAATCAAGTGATTGCGGAACATATCCCATGGTGGAATCATTCCCCCAGCAGATGCGGATACTGCCCGTATGAGGCATCTGCCCCAACAAGCACCGGATAAGTGAGGTCTTGCCGCCTCCATTGGGGCCGATGATGCAATGAATGGTTCCCTGCTCCACGGAAAAATTAACACCATGCAATATGGAGTTGCCGCCAAGCTTGAGTCCGACGTTTTCAAAATGGATTGAAGGCCCACTGTTTAGATGCTTACCCATTGTCATTTTGACCTCCCCAGTCCTTGGTTTGAGCATCTGTCAACGCGGTGGTCAATGCTTCCAGATTGGCACGAAGCCCCTTTTCAAAACCGTCTTTGGAATACTCCCCGTTGGTCAGGTGGGAGAGATGCCGAATCCGGATGCCGGTTTCCTTGTGGATGGTCTCCACGTATTTGTCACCGAACGCCATTTCCGTAAAAATCACATCCACGCCGAGCCGTTTGATCTCGTCGATGGTTTTTGCAAGCTGGCTGGCCGTGGGCCTAAGGCCGTGTCCCGGTTCAATGACAGCGGTGACCTGAAGTCCGAAGTCTTGAAAAAGGTAATCGTAACCGCCATGAATGGTGGCACAACGAAAGTCCATGGAGGGCAGATTAACGATGCGCTCCATGTATTCCGCCTTCATGCGTCGGAGTTTCGAGGCATAAGCGCGAGCATTTTTCAGATAGAGCTTGGCGTGCTGCGGAAACAGTTCGCCCAGCCCCTTGGCAATGGTATAAATCTGCCGAACCGAAGCGGTGACAGAGACAAATGTATGCGGATTGACCACTTTCTTTCCATCCAGATGACCGGATACGGGAATAAGTGAAACATCCTTGTTGGCAAAAATAAGCGGCAGCGTGTCTTTCATGTTGGCGGCCTTAAGGGTCTCAAACGCAAACTCGTCGTGACCGATGCCGTTGACCACCAAGACATCAAGAGTCATGCATCGCTTTATATCCTCGGGCTGAGGGCGGTAGTTATGCGGGTTGAATCGTTCACCAATGAGCGGGACTATTTCGGCAGTGTCGCCCACTATGTTGGCAACAAAGCTGTAGTACGGGTGCAAAGTCACACCAATACGCGGCTTATCCGCAGAATGGGTCGCCCCGGCCATGAGGCAAACGGCGAACAATCCGAGCAACAATCTTCTTGTCATTGGAGGTATTCCCCTTTGGTTCGTCTAGTTTCGTCTTCGCCTTTGCGGGCCACCACTTCCCGCCACCTTTTGCTGATGAGCGCCTGATCCGTGACCATGGTGGGGATATCCGCGATCGGAGAAGCGTGTATCCAAACTTCATAGGGAGCATGGACGGCAGCACCGGCATTTCCCTCCTTCTTTACGTGGTCATGCAACATGATCAGCAGAAAGGAGCCGGACTTGGCACCATCCCTCGGATGCCCCACATACAAGGCTATGTGCTTATCCTGTGTAGAAATAATACT
Source organism: Pseudodesulfovibrio sp. (assembly GCA_022712815.1). Classification (GTDB taxonomy): domain Bacteria; phylum Desulfobacterota; class Desulfovibrionia; order Desulfovibrionales; family Desulfovibrionaceae; genus Pseudodesulfovibrio. The sequence continues at coordinate 17,820 of JAFLJW010000412.1, forward strand.
GCGGGTCCATCCAAGCGCACCATTTTTTTCCCATGCAGCATCGTGAACAAAGGGCGGGATGAGCTCACCGGCCAGTTGATCCACAGTTGGCCAGCCGCCATCGTTCTCGCCCTTGTCCTCATGAAATAATTCTATCTCAGGAGCCGCCGTATGCAGCCCGTTGAAGATCGCCAGTTCTTCGCCCCGAAGATCCGAGAATGCATCCACCTGCCAGGCCAGCACAACCTTTGCTGTGGCACCTGTGCTTCGGAAGAGGATCGCACCGCCGCAAATAATGACCGTCAACAAAGCCACGGCAAAGACCATACGAGTTTCCAACCCTGACCCGGAGGGACGCACAACCTCCTCGCAAACCGGAGTGGAATATCTTTTACCCATTATCATGCGGCATTCCTGCTTTTTGAAGTGAAATCAAATGTTCTTGTCATCAATGAAATTGCTCAATCATTCGGAAAACCGGCACCCGGTCATCTGCAAAACATCCAAAACCTGAAATTCACAAATCTCATGAATTCGATGGATCAAGCTCCCGGGTTGTTCATCAGACAATACCGCCCTTGAAAAGTGTGCGGTGCGGCAGGCCGAAAAGACGGCCTGCCACACCTTCTAAAGGTACTAACTCTCGTTAATAAGAGCTTAAGGCTAATTACTTACTTCATGTCTTCGGCCTTGACCCAGATGACTGCGTCCTGACCAAGTTCCTTGCCCTTGTACTCCTTCTCCGGACCGACACCGAGGGCGGCAAAACCCCACCAACCGGCTTTGGGGATACCAAAGACGATGTAACCGTTGTCATCAGAGAAAATGGTCTGGGTAACAAAGGCATCATGGGGATACTCTACGGAAGACTTCGCAGGCATGGAGTTCGTGCTCAAATCGGGCATGTGGCTCATGTATTCCACTTCTACCTCGGCACCTGCGACAGGCTTGCCAGCAGACAGAACCTGAGCCTTGAAGACATTGCCGGTCCACACGCCGTAAGGCTTGATCAGAGGAACGATTTCGCAGGGAAGGCCTACAGGATCAGCCCAATTGCCAGGCACGCCGCCCACATTGAGGATCAACTTGGTGATCTGCTGCATGTAGACATCCTCTTCCTTCTCGAAATAGTAACCAGGCTTCATGACGAAGACATAGTCACCCATGGAACGGACTTCTTTTTTCGGGATCAGAGCGGAAAATGCCGAAGCAGAAGAATGGGGATTTTTCCAGGTGATCTTTTTCAGATACTTCTTCAGGTCCACCTTTTTGGCTGTAGCGTCACCGCGCTGTTTCAGGACATAAAACTCCTCGATTCCGCCCATATTCATCATGTGTCCGGCTTCTGCGGGATGAGAGAACAGGATGCGCATATCGAGATCCTTGCCTTCATGCAGAGCGATCTCGGGAGTGTACATGACCATGAAATGAGCAAATGCAGAGCTGACAACGGTCAGCACGCAAAGGGCAGTCAACAGGGGAATAAAATGTTTCTTCATCAGTTACTCCTTAAAGATTGAAAATGAATGTTATTCTCATTGCCTGGTTTAAAAAAAACGCAGGGGGCAGACCGATCTCCCCCCTGCGCCAAGTCACCTATTCAAAGATATCAGCACCGTTCAATTCGACAGTGTGGCCTTCACCAGCGTCAAAAATAACAATGTACGTCCCGGCAGGCTTGTCAAAAGTGCACTCGCTGTCCTCGTTCATTTTGATTTCCTTGATGGACTTGCCGTCGCCATCCTTGATGTGCATTTTCACACCTGCGGCGGACGAGCCGTCAGAGAAACCACCTTCGCAGGTCACGGTGTTGTCACCATTATCAAAACAACTCATGAGAGGGCTGTGGGCAAAAGCCTGTCCGGCAAAAGCCAGCATAGCGGCCAGGGTCAATACGATCATCAATTTTTTCATTACATACTCCTCCTTAAGAGCAATTTTCTTTACAAGGGGTTACAGTGGAAATGGAGCCTTCTTCCTTTTCTTCAGGGGTAGGAATCATGGCCATAATCAACGTAGTAACAACGCACAGGGCGTAGAAAGCCCACATGGCCTCAAATCCAGTCAAGCCGAGAACCGTGCCTCCGGTGAAGACCAGACTCGCCACAAATAAACCAAGCAAGGTCTGGTATCCTATGGAGAACAACATCCACTTGGTTGAGTTGGATTGGTGTCGGACCATGATGGAGGTGGGAACGCACGGCGGGTACAATGCCATGAAGAGCATAAGAGCCAGGGCATGCAGTGAAGTGAAGCCTACCTCTCCCGCCTTCATGCTCTCCTGCACGGACTGATCTCCATCAATGCCGTAAATGGCACCCAGGGTTGCAGCGGAATTCTCCTTGGCCGCAAAAGCGGACAAGAGCGCAATATTGATGCGCCAATTGAATCCGGCCCACTGGGTGACCGGCTCAAGAGCACGCCCCATGGAGCCAAGAAAGCTGGACTCGAACCGCTCGGAACGAGCTTCGCGACGGATCTTCTTACGCACCTTGATCACGCTCTTGAGGGAACGGTTCAACTTCTTGCCGTCCTTGCCTACGCGTTTTATAACGGCGTAGCGGATAGGATCTTTCTCCTGGAATTCGGCGTTGATAGCAGCAGATTGATCCTTGTCCTTAACGCCTTTCTTGGCACGCTTAAGTGACTCGCCGAACAAAATGATGGACAGCACGTCTTTCTGTTTGATCTCTCCCTTGAATTCCGTCTTGTTCACGTCCTTCATGAAGGCGGCAACGGCCGTATCCTGCATCTCCAAATAATGCGCCTGTCGCTTTTCTGACAGACCGGGATAGTTGATGAGGACAAAGACCACGACAGCCACGGCAGCGACCACGGTGACAATCTTTTTCATGAACAACCAAATGCGCTCTCCTGCACGGCGCAGAGTGCCGTAAAGAGTGGGGATGTGATACGGCGGCATCTCCATGATGAACGGCGCACTCGGCCGGTTCTTGAGCACAGTCATGGACAAGAGTTTTGCCACGGGCAACGCCATGAACAGCGTGACCGTTGCAATGAAGAACATTGCAAAACCTCCCGCATCTCCAAAATAAGCACCTATCAAAATGAGATAGAGCGGGACCTTGGCAAGGCAGTTCATCATGGGGACAATCATGATGGTTGCCAGACGCGCCCGCTCATCGGGGATAGCCTTTGTGGCCATGACGCCGGGAATAGCGCAGCCACCGATGTACACGCCGCCAAGAATCATGGGCAACGTGGACTGACCATGCAACCCGAAACGACGGAACAACCTGTCCAAGATGAAGGCCATTCGTGGCATGTATCCACTGTCTTCCAGAACTGCGATGAGACTGAACAACAGAAAGAAAATGGGGAGATAGTTGAGAATCGCCGTGATGGATTTCACCACCCACAGACCAAGGGCGCGCAACAACGGGTCGTTCATGAACCCGGCCGCAGGCAAGACATCTGCCGCGAAATTCTCTAATGAACCCCAGACGGGCCAGACCTGAAGGGCCAGCCAGTTGCCGAAGACGATGGCCACCTGATACAGCACCATGAGAATGGCGACGAGAATAATCGGCCCCAGAAAACGATGGCAAACATATTTGTCCGCGCGATCAGAAAGGTTCCGTCTTTTCTCGACAGGAAAAGTCACCGTTTCCCGAGCAATTCGAGAGCAAGCTCCATGACGAGTGAAGGCGATATGGCGTTCAGCCGCATTACTGACCTCTTCCTGAAAACGGGCACGACAGGACTCGGTCCGGGCAAGGACCCGTACTGCGTCGGTATGGCTTCGCTTGAGCAGTTCTCTTACTTCACTATCATTCTCAAGAAGCTTAATGGCAACCCAGCGAACCGGATACTGCACACTTAAGACCGGGTCCTCTTTCAGGAGTTCTTCCAACTCGGCAATATGCGCTTCAAGCTCGCCGTAATCAATTCGGAACGTTGATTCCAGAGGGGTGGCAGCCAAAAGCTTAACCGCCTCTTTCATTGCTTCCTTACCCTCCCCTTTCTTGGCCTTGGTGGGCACAATGGGGATGCCGAGGATTTCCTGCAACTTCTCGATATCAATCTTCTGCCCGCGTCGCTCTACCACATCCATCATATTCAGATTGAGAATTGTGGGAACTTCCATCTCCATGAGCTGAAGAAGCAGGTAAAGATTGCGCTTAAGGTTGGAACCGTCAGCCACATCGATAACCACGTCGGGATTGTCGCCCAGCAAAAAGTCACGCGCAACGCGCTCTTCCAGCGAATAAGAAGTAAAACTGTAAGTACCAGGAAGGTCTACCAGCTCCACGCGAATATCATCTATATTAAATGCACCGGTCTTCTTTTCCACAGTCACGCCGGGATAGTTGGCCACGTGCTGGTGGGCCCCGGTCAGCATGTTGAAAATCGTGGACTTGCCGCAGTTGGGCTGTCCAGCCAATGCAACGAGTATTTTTTTCGCCCGCATCACATTTCCACCTTGATATGTTTCGCTTCGTTATGACGCATGGACACATGGTAGCCATCAAGATGAATTTCCACCGGATCAACCAGCGGAGCATTGCGAACAATCTCAACCTTCACTCCAGGATAGAACCCAAGATCCATGAGGCGCTGCCCCAAAGCACCATCAATGGTAACATCTGTCACGGTGCAACTGAGTCCCGGTTTAAGCTCATCAAGAGTCATAAATTCTCCTATTAATACAGTAACATGAAAGGTCGAGTCAAAGGCCAGGGGTGCATCGACAAGCAGACACCCGCTCCATCTGGGGTTCAAGCCAAATGGAACAGGTGGATAATTATCGACGCGCCTAAGCCACTAGAACTTTTTCAGCAATTCCGCGCTCGACCATAATACGCCCCTCACCAACCGAAACGATGAGCGGACCACGACCATTGTTGAACACTTCAACCTCCACTCCGGGGATAATCCCCAAGGATTCAAGCCTGGTCCTTGCTTTCACCCCTGCATCAACGGCAACTACAAAAGCTGTTTCTCCCGCTGCGATAGTCCGCAACGTCTTTTGTGATGACATACCTTTCCCTTATTTTTACAACACATGAAGGTTGCAATTGATAATGAAATTCAGTATCAGTATTATGCTTTGAGTCACAAAGGGTCAACAAAAATGAGAAGATGAAATACAATCTCAATTACCATGCAAAAAAAGGCTCTCCAGAGAGCCTTATTGAGATCGAAGGTCAACCGCAAAAAAAATAACGTTTTAATAAAGGGAAAAGTCGAGGACATGGAAAAAGCACTCAAAACGTTCAAAGAATATCTGACAAGCAACAGCCTCAAGCTGACCCAGCCACGCTTGCTGATATTCAAAGTGTTTATGAGCGGCGAGAGCAAGATGAGCCCAGAGAATCTGCTTGAAAATGTACAGAGTATCGACGATTCGGTGAGTCGTTCCACGATCTACAGAACTGTCAAACTCTTGCATAATGCTGGCATTGCTCGCTGCATACACTCCAGCGATGGTGCCACTTGTTATGAACCCATGGGGGATCAATACACCCAAATGGTCTGTGAACGGTGCGGCAAATCATTTCCGATCAAGAACCCATATCTGGAATGTCTGCTGCAGGAGACAACCCGCCAGCAGGGTTTTACCCTCTTCCGTTACCAGGCCGTCCTCTACGGAGTGTGCTGCAACTGCACTGGCCACCTGTGCTCTGAACGACCAGAAGAATTATCAACAGAAAACAAAAACCAAGGAGAATGCCATGACCTTCCGAACAACAATCAACAGTAAATCCAACCCCAAAGATTTCCTGAGGCGCGGCTTCAAATCCATGTTTTCCAATTACGGACAACCGGAAAAAGCCACGCCTCCCGTTGACACGGAATCTGACAAAAAGAAGCAGCCTGTGTCCCGTTGATCACTTCGGCCATTGTGCAACGGTGATAAGCCCAAAACCAGTGGGTGACACCGGTTGGAAACGCACATCCTCAAAACCTGCACCGGACAGCGCATCCGCAAGCTCTTCCCTCTCAATAAAATGAGAAGGATAGCCGCACAGGCGCGTCAACAACTCAAGTGATGCCGAGGTCAGGCGGTCCTTGTTGCCTCCATCTCCCGCATAGTGGTGGGATACGAACCATCCCCCGGGACGAAGGCTCTCCGCAATACGCTTGAGCACTGTGGTCAAATCATCCTTGAACACATAAAGAAAATGGGAAGTAAGAGCGAGGTCAAACCCGCTCACGGGGAGGTTGTCGGACCTAAAGTCCAACCCTGTGGTTGTGATCCGACCTTCATATCCCAGGGCATTGCATCGCGCCTGCGCCTGCTCCGCCACTGGTGGAAGATCGAACAAGACACCATTCATGTCATCATTCTGATCAAGTACGCCCATAAGATACGAACCATGATTACCCCCGATATCGCACATGGTGCGGAAATCATTGAATCCGGGCAGCCCGGTCACAACTTCAATCACCGGCAGCAGCCCGCTTCCCAGTGCATCCTGAGCCGTACCATCCATCACATCGGCAGCACCCCACTTCTCATCGACCGTGTCACGATCCACGTCTCCTCCAGCGACCAGCTCGGAAATCGAGTTCTCAATGGAACTGATAAACTGCATGGTCAGCTGAATGCTCAGCCCCTGATACAACGGTTCTGAGGAAACAAGGAATTCCATTGCCACGGGAGTATTAATGTACTGGTCGCCATGTTTCTCCAAGAGTTTCACTGCCACCAATATATCCAGCATGGATTCAAGCCGTTCTGAAACAAGTCCCAACGATTTTGCCAACACCTCCAGAGATCGCTCCTCTCCCAACATGTCAAAAATCTTCAATTCCACGGCAGCCAATACCGCCTTGGCGGAAATGGATTGTATCACCATGGCGTGAACTGGTTCAAAATCATTCTCTGGTTTCACTAACTTCATGAGTTCCTCCATATGGTTTAGTATCTAAACACTTTGTTTAAAAAAATATCTACACAAGATAACGGTCCATCCAGCCATCCATTTGTTCGGCCATTTCAGCGACAGCAGCATAAGAATCTTCATCCAGTTTACCAAGATACTCCAAAAACTTCTTATCGTGTACTTTGTGAAAATTCAGATGGCTATCACTGGCTTTCTTCCCCAGTTTCGTGGTGGTCACGATAACCTTTGAGCCATTCTCGGGGTCGCTTTTCTTGACTAATAACCCCTTTTTCACAAGCTTGGCTACCTGCTGGGAAACAGCTCCCTTGGTCACGCCAAATGCCTTTGCCAGTTCCGTCACTCCCGCCCCACCTTTCCTTTCCACGGTGGTGATCATGTGAATTTCCACAGGATACAGGTCCATACCCACACCGAAATCATATGGTTTACGATCAATCATCGCATATTTTGCCATGGATCGCCCCATGGCCTGCAACACAGGCATCATTTCTTCAAAATCTCTCATTCCCAATGTATAGCAGTTGAACACTATCTCGTCAAAAGACCAAAGATACTTTTTTTACTGGCCCTGCCCCTGACAGCGACCACAAAGGCCAAACAGGTACATGCGGTGTCGTGTCAACTCGAATCCATACTTCTGCGCGACCTCTTTCTGCCGATGCTCGATGTCCTCATCATATACTTCGACCGTCTTACCGCAACGCATGCATATGAGGTGATCATGGTGCGCATGCCCATAGGAACGTTCATAAAGGATGAGACTCTCCCCGGTATCAAAAGAGTCGGCCAATCCGGAATTTACCAACAACTTGAGAGTACGGTAAATTGTGGCCTGCCCAATATCCGATGCTTTTCCTCTAACCAAGGCACACAGGTCCTCGGCTGAGAAATGCCCGTCGGCCTCCAAAAATGTCTCCACTATCAACTTGCGTTGTGGGGTCATGCTGAGGCCATGACCTCTGAGGTAGTCGATAAAAAGGTGTTCAGGTGTTTTAAACATGGGTTGTAATGAAACTCATTTTCAATATCAATGCAAGCTCAAAATCCAACTGCGGCCAAAAAACGCGAGGATGTAACACCAGACACGATATGCTTGCGCGTTCTTTCGGACAGGTGCAAATTCTCCATTATTTCAAGGGGAGCACTGTTATACGCATTTTTCAAAACCAACTCGAAATTATGCCGGAGAAGCTCGAACGCCGCCTTGACATCAATGAACTCGTTGTCCGGTCCCCGCCATGCCAGCACCAGAGAGTCGGAAATTTCCCCGGCCTTGTGCGACGGAGTCATGAGCCTGTACCAATCCAGCGAAGCCCCGACCCTCTCATCTTCGCCTGGGTAGCAAAAGGAGCGCCACGCATTCGGTGGCCTGGAAATGGCGGAGTCCAGCACAACTTGCGGTACGGCTAAATCCTTTTCAAACTGCTCCAGCTCGATGGAATATTTCACGACAGGGCGATGATTGCCCCGCTTCTTGTGTACGGACCACTGAATCTTCATAGTGTCCCCTTTTTTCTTAATAGATTTCCAGGATATCGCCAAAGGGCGGTGTGTTGCCGCCCTGACCTACCTGTGCCCACAAAACCGGATATGCCGGTTCCTGCTCCGGGAATCTCAAACACTCCATATCCGTCAAATAGACCAAACATGCCGGATCAAGGCCCTCTTGTTCCACCCACTGAAAGACCGGGCGATAGTCCGTGCCTCCGCCACCTTCCGGTGTAAGATTCAGCGGCAAATCAGTTCGCCCGAATGATTCCGATCCAGTGATCTGACTGTCGCAACAAATCACATGGATGGTTGTATCAAAGGACTCCAGAATGCCGGATACCTCGGCTGCAAACTGGTCCAGCTCCTGTGCTGTCACACTGCCGGAGGTGTCGAGGGCAAGGACAACCTCCGGCAGCTTTTGGTGTGACAAGGACGGAAGGATCACGTCCAAATGCAAAAATCGTTTATTGGGTGGCATCCAGCTATAGTCGTCCCGCGCCCGATCACTGATATACCTGGACAACAATTCCTGCCAATCGAGCTTCGGATTCAGGACATCGTTGATCAACCGCTCCAGTCCGCCCGGAAGATCACCGATTTCCCGAGCCTTCTGGGCGGCCTGCGCCAATGCCAGCTCCCACTCTTCATCTGAACCGGATTCACTGGTTGCACCGCCCAGCTCTGAATCTTCACTGTCGCGCACTTCACCGCTTCCACCGGGGTCGCCAGATTCAACTGGGCTGCCTTTTTCGCCGGGATCATCACCGGCCAAACCTTCTTCCACCTGACCGTCTCCGTCAGCTTCACCGCTCCCGGATTCGGACATGTCGCCAAGATCGTCACTCTCACCGGCTTGAGCTCCGGCGTTATCCACATCCATCTCGCCATCCGCTTCGCCCTGCCCATCGGACAGGGCAGGCTTTTCCTCGCCGCCACGATCGCCGCAAAGAGCGACATAAATTTCATCTGCACTTTTGCCGTGATACACGGGGTTATCCAGATACTTTGGCGGCAAATCCAACCCGGCATCCAACAAAATCCAGTTGATTGCGTAATCACAGGCCATGTTCCATAAGCCATGATCCCGTCCCATGCGCCTGGTGTGGTGCTGGCAAGCCGGGTGCATGACGGTATGGGCCATAAGCCCCAGCACCTGCTCAGCCTTGAGGTTCGCAACATAACGCGGGTTGTAGGCCAATGTCCTGCCATCGGTCCACGCTGTAGCGCACCCGTGATCCTCCTTCGGCTCCATCCGCAAACACAGGGAGCCGAAAAAGGGATGTTCCAACAACAGACTGGTTCTCGCCTTGATAATTTTATTACGGACGCTATGCATAATCACCTAGAGCAAAACGTCTGAGTTGGCGGTCGCCCAACGCGAGAATGCCGGAGAATCAACCACGGATTTGTGGGTCTTCACAGCATCTCGGACCAGCAATACCCCAAACTCCGAGGGCAGCCGGGAGGCATATGTAATGATTGAGTCCGCAGTCTTGTCCCCGGCCCTTTTGGCCAGAACCTCGCACAACGCATACAAAGTTGCGGGTTCCTCAGGAATTACTGCGGTGCCAGGATTGTTGATGACAACATCCAGATCGGGCAATTGCCTGAAGACCCGGGAGAACCCTGCGAATTCCGCGGCCGCGCCGGGACCGACAGTCCCCTTTAACAGACTCAGTTCCACATCCGGGTCCGGGGTCGAGGCAAGCATACGGGCGGCAAATTCCCATGATCTTGGCGAAGGAAATGCCTTTTCATTCTTTTTGGGATCAAAATTATGCAACAAGTTCGGCCTGAAACGGATGAAAGCAAGAACTTCTTCGGGGACGCCCGCTGCCTCTGCCCACTCCAGCCACGTGTTCACATCAACGGAGAAATCAAGATGCACAAAACGGTTGGCCAGAGCTGAGGGCATGCGATGCGTAACGGCGCGGTCACTTTCGCGATTACCGGCAGCGATCACAGTCCAACCGTCCGGCAACGTATATTCACCCACCTTGCGATCCAACACCAACTGGTAGCAGGCAGCCTGCACCAACGGCGGCGCAGCGTTCAACTCATCGAGGAAAAGAATGCCTTCCCCTTCTGAAGGAAGAAAGGACGGAGGATTCCAATGGGCGACGTCACCCTTTATAGACGGCAGGCCGCGCAGGTCCACCGGGTCCAGAAGCACGGCACGTATATCGGTCAGCTCCAGCTCCAGCTCTTCAGCAACCTGAGATACGACCTGGCTTTTACCAACACCGGGGGCTCCCCAAATAAAAACAGGCTGCTTTAAAGGGACAAGTACTTTCAAGGATTTTTTTATCTGATTTGAATCCATGCCACCCTCTAATTGCTAGTATATTCGACGAGATTGAATTTTATTTTTTCAACATCTTCCATGAACTCTTCACCGCACTCCATGGCAGACTCATTTTCTTCATGGTATCGCCAATTGACCACGATTTTTTTACCTCTTTCCGCCTGTTCATCCAGCATGTCGAAGAAATCCATGAACATCTTTGAGGAAGACGAATTGAAATAGAGAATTTCCATATCGATCTCCACAAGCCCCCCGTTACTGGAACTGAAAAAGGTATCAAGCCACTCGAACATGGGACCATAAAAGGCCCAGCAATTCTCAGGATAGGATTCACCCTTGATTTCAAAAGGCATCACCTCTGGGTCAAAACATATCTCGGGCGACGAAGTAGTCGCCTGCACGCTGTATTTGGTCATCGCCATCTCCTACTGAGTTACCACTTTCAAGGAAAAGAAAGAGGTGCTTCCGTCCACCGGCACAATATCGAAATCAAGCGGACGGGAAGCCTTGCGCGCCATCTCGACAAATCCAAGCCCCGCACCTTTGTCCGTGATGCAATCAGGATTTCTCCTGCACTCTTTGTAATAGGCCTTGAGTTCATCCTTGCTCATGGAACGCAAGCTCTCGATATGTTCGGCCAGCTCACTGCAATCGGCAGTCTCCACCTTGTTCCCGCATGCCACGAAAAAACGGCCGTCAGCATCACGCCCCACAACCACCTGGCCGTAGGCCATCTCTCCAATCTGTTCGCCGTTATCCGCATGACGGTCGATGGAGTACCGGACTATATTCTGCATCTGTTCCACCAAAACGGCGAACACACGTTGAACCGCGGCCACACCGGCGTCTTCGGCGCGCATCTTTGAACGCATGAGTTCGGCTATCCCTTCCACTATAGACTGTGAGACCGGGCCACTAAAATACAAAATGACCCCTTCTCGTTGCATTTCTTCATAATATTTAAATAAGCTCATTCCCATTTTTACCTCTTCCTTTTAGTTCAAATCCGAGCACAGTGACATCATCCCGGCGGAGTTCATCGCTTTGAAACGTTTTCAATTCCTGTAGCAACTCAACACCCTGAACAGCTATCGGAGCATGGCGCTGCTCTTCCATGAATGCCATGAACCTCCGCTTGCCAAAGGGGAATCCCCGCTCTCCTCCGATCTGATCCACAAGCCCGTCAGAAGCGAGATAAAAACGAGTACAATCCGTCACCGGTACAGCCACATCCGTGAAAACAAACTCACGAGATGATCGAACATAGCCAAGACCACAACGATCTCCCTTGATGCAGCGGGGGCCCTCTGCCTCCAGCACGTAAAGAGGAAAATTGGCCCCGGAAAAAACAAGGCTCCCGTCAATGGTGTTCACATGGCACAAAGAGCAATCCATGCCGTCATCCGACTTGGAACCCCGATCATTCTGCCCCAGAGCATCCTTGATAAGACAATTCATCCGGGAAAGAATTTTCGCAGGACTGACGACCCCGTCACTGGAGGCCTTTTCCAGAAGAGATGTGACAATAAGTGTCATGAACGCCCCAGGCACCCCATGCCCGGTGCAATCGATAACCCCCAAAAAAAACCCACTCTCTGTCGGTTTGAGCCAATAGGAGTCTCCGCCCACAATATCCCGCTGATCCCAGACGAGAAAATGGTCCGGGACGTAATCGTACAAATCCACTTCATTGTGGAGAAACGATGTCTGAATAAAACTGGCATAGCTCAGACTTTGTCCGATCTGAAGTTGTGCAGCGGCAAGATCAGACATGGCTTTCTGAATCTTGTGTTCGCGAGAGGCGATAGCATGCCCCATCCAATGCATGTTCCGCTTCAACTTCAGAAAATCATGCCCATCACTGTGGGCAGGAGGAAGCTCCCCCTCGTTGTAATCCCCCTGCTTGAGCAGTTGGCACAGCTCGTTCAGCTCTCGTATATTCCGCAAGGCAACGACATGGCTCATCCACTTGGAAAAAGGAACCAACATGATAATGGATACCACAATAGCGACTACCAGATAGTTGCTCGCCACGGCATGACCACGAGACTGCAAAATGATAAATGACGACAGGGGAAACAGCACCATTCCCACAAAAAGCATGATTGTCATCTTGCGCTCGACGCTCCAGTTCATGAGCAACCGGAAACTAGCGTTTAAAAAATTCACCGGTCACCTCCCGGCCTGTCGCCTCCATCTTTACGAGCTGTAGAGGCAAGCGGAGAAGAACAAGACTCTCGACAATATACTTCCACACGATCCCGCCCTTTTTTCTTGGCAGCATAAAGAGCGATATCCGCAAACTTGAGCAACCCATCAAGATCCTCGTCGTCCGACTCCAGGGAAGTCAGCCCCACACTCACTGTCAATGAAATCCGTACAGCGCCGCACTCAATATGTTCACCACGAACATTGTCGATGATGCGGGTGGCCACTGCATATGCCTCCTCGCTGGAAGCATCGGGCAGTAAAACGACAAATTCTTCGCCTCCATAGCGGGCGACAATGTCCACCTCACGAACTGAAACCTGAAGCACATGGGCCAACGCGATCAGGGCCTGGTCTCCAACATCATGGCCATAGGAATCATTGACGTTCTTGAAAAGATCCACATCCATGATGAGAAGAGAAAAGCTCCCTCCACTGCGAATGCTGCGTGAAACTTCACGTTTTGCCAATTCCATAAAATAGCCCCGGTTCCACAGCGCGGTCAGGCTATCGGTTCGGGCCAACCTGCAAATGTCTTCCAGCATACGTTTACGTTCAGTCACATCGGTCAGAACTCCGGCAACACTGTCTTCCACTTCATCGTCTCCATCGCTACTCAAACGAGTCGCACTGATCTCCACCCAAATCCTGGCATTATCAGGCCCGCAGGCCTGCACCTCCTGACGCTCAACCTCTTTTGACAACAGCAGTCTTTCATAGC
>JAFLJW010000330.1 GCA_022712815.1 Pseudodesulfovibrio sp.
GACCTGGGCCTCATGGTCCCACCGTTTCGAGAACAAAGGTTCCTCCATGGGCGGCAGCCTGATCGGTTTGAACGCCTTCAACTACGGAGGCGAACCCATCGACCAGAACTGGGGCGATGCCGGGGTCGGTCTCAAATGGCGCCCCTATGACGATTTCGAAACATTTTCCCGCCTCGGCTTCGGCCTCGACAGCCAGCACAACGCCGAGCCAGATCTCGCCCTGACAATCGGGCTGGGCTGGGATATCTAGCATCATTTTCCTAAATTTTTTGCAGGCGCATTTGCGCGAATCAAGGTACTTATCAATTTTTCCTTTCGCGCAAGAGATCTTGAATTGAGATTCTTCCAAATGAAAAGATCGCCAAAAACCTGCATCCCTGTTTCCGAAGGGAAAGGGCAATTTTTTCCCCTGGTACAAAGCCCCTCATTTTCGTGAACATATTATTTATATTATAAAATAAAGGTCTTACATACTCCTAAAGTCTGTTTTTCACACCTCCCTATCCCACAAGTCTTCTTTGGCCCCGATTTTGCTCATCTCCCAGTGCGGGCGCGCCCAGCGTCAGCCTTTTGACGACAAGGAGAGACGGAGACATGCAAAAGCAAACGATAAAACGGGGCAGAAGACCTGAACTCATGTGGGGGCTTGGTCTTAACGACACGCTCAAGCGACAGATCGAAGAGGGTGTTGGCCCCGGATTCCATATCAGAAATTTCCCTGCCGGTTCCTTTCCGTGGACCAGGGAACTCGGACAGGATGAGCAGCCTTCCGCCGCCTGGATACCCTGGTCGGTCTGGAACGATTTTCCCGAATATCGCAAGGAAGAATACCGCAATCAGGATTCCACCCAGCGTATCCTGATTCAGGACGAGGGCGACAAGACCCTTGATATGGACCGGGTGCTCTCCGAAGGATTCCTCACAGTGGTACGCACTCCGCTCACCCGGCCCAAGATCCAGGATGTCATGTTCCGGGCCAAGGAAGTGACGAGCATGTATTCCGACATCTACCGGATGACCGAAGAAATCCTCCTTGAGCGCGAACTCCTCGCCCGCAAAACAGATCAGCTCATGTTTCTGAACAAGATTCTGGCCTCGGCCACAGAAAGTCTGGACGCGGCCACCATTCTCAGGAATGCCAAGGAAACTCTGGGCATTGTCCTGCCCATCAAGATGCTGCATGCCGCTTTCTGGAGCAATCAGCAAAATTCCAAAGTGGCGGATGTCGAACTTTTCCTAAACGGCAAGATGGTCCCTGAAACGGAAAGTGCCTGGATAGAGGACCTCATGACCACGGCTGCCAGCATGAGTGGCGGACCGGTAAACGGTTTTCAGGTGGTTCATATCGACCCGGCCCGCAGGCCCGAATACAGACTGACCCCAAAAGAGGGCAGGCTCGTGACCATACCGCTGATCGCCGGACAGGAAACTTTTGGCTGCCTGACCATGCTGTGCGAGCCTGATTACCGGCTTGGCAAGGATCAGGTCGAGACCTTCCGTTCCGCCGTCAACCACATCGGGCTGGCCCTGCGCAATGCCCTGACCTTCAAGGAAGTCAAGCTGCGTGCCGACCGCGATGCATTGACACGCATTTACAACCGCCACAGCTTTGAGGAACGACTGGTCTACGAAATCAAACGCCGCCGTCGTTACAACAACAATCTTTCCCTGCTCATGGTCGATCTCGATTACTTCAAACGGGTCAATGACACCTACGGCCACAAGGCCGGTGACATGGTCCTTCAAAAAGTGGGCGAGATTCTCACCCAGACCTTCCGCGATACCGACCTTCCCGCTAGATACGGCGGAGAAGAATTTGTCGTGCTGCTGCCTCACACCACTGAAGAAGCGGCATGGAAACTGGCGGAACGAGTCCGCACGGCCATTGAAGCGTGTGAATTCCACTTTGACGGACATGATTTCTCCGTCACATCATCCATTGGTGTGGCCTCGGTGGAAGCCGGAGCCCTGACCTCGGACGATGATCTCATCATCAAGGCGGACAAGGCCCTCTATAAGGCCAAGAACAACGGTCGAAACATGGTCGTTGTCTCCGGCCAGAAGACAGCGGTTCAGACTGCCATGATGTAGCTGGTACAAAATCAAAAAATCAGAACGGCTGACGGATGTATTCCGTCAGCCGCTTTTTTTTCATGGTTTCCAAACCCCGTCCCTTTTGCTAAAAATGATCAACCAGCGACACCGGTAACACCATTAGGCAAACAAGATCGCATATGAAAATAATCGTCATCGGCGGGTATGCCCCGTCCCTTATCAATTTCAGAGGACCGCTGCTCAAACGGCTGGTGGCACTGGGCCATGACGTTCACGCCCTGGCCCCCGGACACGTCCCGGACATCTCGCCCCAGCTTGAGGCCATGGGCGTAGATTCTCACATTTTTCCGCTGTCCCGGCGCGGGTTCAATCCCATCGCTGACATCGGGAGTCTGCTCCATCTCAAACAGATCTTGTACCGCATCAAGCCCGATCTGGTCCTCTCTTACACCTTCAAGCCCGTGGTCTACGGCTCTCTGGCCGCCCGCATGGCCTGGGTCGGCCACAAAAAGCGCGTCTACGCCATGATCACCGGGCTGGGGTACGCCTTTACCGAAGACAAAGGACTCAGGCGGCGCGTTCTCTTCAAC
>JAFLJW010000321.1 GCA_022712815.1 Pseudodesulfovibrio sp.
GGCTGAAACTCTGGCTGCTGATTTTTCCGTCAGGGGCGTGGCATGGGAAAGCAGGATGGATGAATTTCCCGGCCTGATTCTCAATACCACACCCCTTGGCATGTCCGGGGACATGGAAGAACTGACCCCGTGGGATGCGAACCGGTTTGCCGCAGGTGTGGTAGCATACGATATCGTCTACAACCCCCTTGAGACCCGTTTTCTCAGAGAGGCCGGGGCAGCCGGATGCGTGACCATCTCAGGGCTTGAAATGTTCCTGCATCAGGGACTTGCCCAATTCAAACTCTGGACAGGGCAGGAGATGGACGAAAACGGAGCAAGGACTTTGTTGCTGGCGACCTTGAAGGGGGGATCCTAAACGGTTGCCGCTGTATTCTTTTTCGCATACCCTGCTTTTGAACATTCAAAAAAGGTGATCAGGATGAATAGCATACGTAAATTTTTCTTGTTTGCAGTCATGGCTGGAACTCTCGCCCTCGGTCTCGGCATTTATTCCCCCGCCGCCGAGGCTGCCGGACCTGACCCGGTGGTCATATTCGAGACCACCATGGGCCGCATCATCGTCATCCTTTATCCAAGGGAAGCACCGGTCACGGTTGAAAACTTTCTCAAATACGTTGATTCCGGGTTCTATGACGGCACAGTCTTTCATAGGGTTATCCAGCAGGAAAAATCAAAAAAACCTGGAGACGACCTGACAATAAATATCGTTCAGGGCGGAGGCTTCACTTATCCCCTAAAGCCAAAATCGACCATGCGCCCCATCATCTGTGAATCGCAAAAGGCGATGAACAACAAAAAAGGAACTATTGCCATGGCGCGAGGTGCTGACCCGGATTCTGCCACAAGCCAGTTCTTTTTCAATGTGGAAGACAATCCGGTCCTCGATTATTCACGCGAGCCAGAAAGATGGGACCCGGAAAAATTTGATGTAATCATGGGATATTGCGCCTTTGGCAAGGTACTCCGAGGTATGGATGTGGTGGAAAAGATGCTCCATGTGAAAACCACCAGAAAGGGAATCATGGAAGACGTTCCGGTCACGCCCATTTACATCACCAAGGCATATCGAGCCAAATAGCAGGAAAAAACCACAAGAAAAGGCCGGGAAATCACTTTGATCTCCCGGCCTTTTCTTGTGGTTTTTCTTTTCTTTCCATCTTCCTGTTTAATGAAGATAGAGAGGCAACTCTCTGCGACAACTTTTTGGGAGAAGTACGCTCAACCCGGATGAGCCCTTTTTCTTGACAGCCTCAAGGGCAGGGACTACATAGATAATGATTTTCAAAATCATTTAGATTGGAGAGTCTTTTGCCAAGCAAAGCTCCTAATATTACTGATAAAAACTTCTTCCATCCAGACGCTGATATTGAATCAGTTGGGCTGATTAGAAATTTTCAGTCAATGGGGTGCCAAGAGAAGAAAAATCTCTTCCGGTCCATGTGGCAGGAGTACCACGTGCGTCCCGGGCTGTGCGTAAGCGTGTTTGACGCTTCTTTGCCTGAAGACTTCTCTTTTTGCTATCGCAAGGACAACAAATTTATCGACTTCGGCTTTTTCCTTGAGGGTGACTTCGTGAACAATATGCGGGAAACCCCGATAGGAGGCCTGAAGGTGGCGAATCGGGCCGGAATGTGGGGGATGGGATTTTTCCGTCACATAGCAGGTGTCGTGAGGATTCCGGCCAGGAGAAAAGTTCGCGCCGTTCACCTGCACGTGCTGCCGGGTGTCCTGGCCACCATGCTTAGCGAAGATGCTGGTTGTGTTCCGCTGTGCCTCAGGAAAGCACTGGAGCAGAAGGGAAATGCTGATTTTTCCAGTCAGTGTTGCATGTCCCCCAAAGTACAGGCCGTCGCCAATGAATTGTTTTTTGGTGTGCGAAACAACTTTGCCGTCAAACTGTATATGGAGGGCAAGGTACTTGAGCTGCTGGGCCTGAGCCTCGTGGAAGGTAATTGTCCTGTAAAGAGAAATACGCATTCACTTTGTCCCCGGGAGCGCGACACGATCCATGCTATTCGCAAGGAACTTGAGAGCAGGTTCTCCGCGCCGCCGCAGTTGGCGGAACTCTCCGAGAACTATCACATGGGCATTCACAAGATGCAGACAGGCTTCAAGCAATTGTACGGGATCTCCGTTTTCGGCTTCATCAAGGAGTTCAAGTTGCAAAAGGCCAGGATGTTTTTTGAGGAAGGTGACATGAACGTCAGTGAGGTGGCCTGGGCCATCGGCTATATAAATCTCAGTCATTTCAGCACGGCTTACAAAAAGAGATTCGGTGTCCTTCCCAAGGCGTATTTGAAGTCCATAAGGGCAAGGGCTCACAGACCTGCTGCAAGAATTTCCTGATCTGACAAGGGCTAATCTCCATCAATACTGACCCGGTTGAGGGGGTTTTAACAGGCGTGTTTCCATGCCTGTTTTTTTGTCTTCCGGGGTAAAACTATTTGTTTCAGGGGCAGAAAGTTTTTTCCGCAAATTATAGACTCCACAATCATTAGATGAAGTGAGGAACGAAAATGCGATCCGGGAAGTGAGGCCTGGGTTGTATTTTGTGAGAACGTCAATCGTATTTGGATGATTTGTGGAGATGAAATGAAAAACGTCGAAAGGTTAATACTGTTGTTTACAATTTTTGCAATGGCCTATTTTGCCGTTGCGAAATGCGTCTATGCGCAACAGGCGGATGAAAAACAGAGTTTCAGGCTGGCCCCGGTGGTTGTCAAAGCAGAAAAGCGCATAGAGGAGGCGCAGGATGTCCCGGCAAGCATAACGGTTCTGGAAGAGGGAGATCTCAAGGATATGGGTATCAAGAGCACGGATGACCTTGCACGGCACGTCCCCGGCCTGGAGTTCGTTGATTTTGGAAGTCGCAGACACGTGCTGATGTTTCTTCGCGGCATCAAGAGCCTGCCCAACGGCGAACCTTCCACCGGGTATTATGTGGATGGCGTCAACTATTCAAAACCCTACATGTTTAATTTTCCTCTTTTCGATGTGGAGCATATTGAAGTGCTCAAGGGACCTCAGGGGACCTTATATGGCCGCAACACCTCTGGCGGCGTCATTAATGTCTATACCAAGCAACCCGGCAATGATGTGTCCGCAAGCGTGGGTACGACCTTTGGCAACTACAATCAGAAGGAATCCCGGGGATATTGGAGCGGCCCTTTGGTCGAAGACAAGCTTTTTCTGGGTATTTACGGGATGGCCGCTTACCGGGATGGCTACATGGTAAACGATGTTGATACCGGCAACAAGGACGGGAGATATCTGGACGGCAAGTCCGGGCGCATAAAATTGCGGTATCTCGCCAACGATGACTGGGAAATATCCATGACCATGGATGCGCAACAGCATGACGATGGGGCTTACACCGCCCGGCGGACCGAACGCAACGGACTGGTCAAGGCTGGCAGGGCGGATGTGGACAAACGCTACCATTACTCCCACGACTATGAAAGCACTCAGAAAAACACTTGCTGGGGCACGACTCTGATCTCGAAATACGAGACAGGGGCAGGCGCCTTGCATTCCATAACCGGATACCGCGCCTATCACAGCGATGAGTACATAGACACCGATTTCAGCCCACTTGATGTAATGAGAAAAGAGTATGTCCAGAAGGACAGTGATTTTACTCAGGAGTTTCGCATGGTTTCACCAGAGGACAAAGGGCCTTTTAGGTGGCTGATGGGCACGTACTTCTTTCATTTGAGAGCAGACACCGAGACCGCCAATCTATTCGGCGTTGACTCGGCTAACCCCGGATTGAAGGTTGATTTCGATACTGAAAGGAAAAATGTAGGAGCATCATTGTTCGGGCAGGGGACATACACCATGTTTGACAAGCTTGATCTGACGTTGGGGCTTAGGGGCGAATACGAACGCGCCTCCATCGAGTCTTCGCAATTCAATACTCCTGCGGGTGGCCCAAGTTCCCTGACCGCAAGCATGGATGGCTCCAAAGAATTTACGGCCTTCCTGCCGAAAGTGGTTTTGGCATGGCACTTCAACGATGACCATATGACTTACGGGACCATATCCAGAGCGCACAGGAGCGGCGGTTTCAACGATGTCTCCGCTCCTGCGGGAAGCGAGGTCTATGGCGAAGAATACAGTTGGCTGTATGAAATCGGACAGAAGTCCTTCTTCCTGAACCAGCGGCTGATGTTCAACGTGGCTGGTTTTCATACCGAGATTCAGGAAGAGCAACTGCCCTTGTTCAAAGTGGCAAGCATGCAGTCTTATACGGCCAACGCCGGAAAATCCCATCGTACCGGAATTGAGATTGAAAGTCGTTATAAGCTGACCAGCGATCTGGGACTGAGTGCGAATTTATCGTGGCTGCGAGCCGAGTACGACGAGTACTATGACCCTGTTATTGCTCAGGACTACAAGGGCAACCGCGTATTCTGCGTGCCGAATTACACCTATGGGATTGCGCTCGATTATCGTCGGCAGTTGTCCGAGGGGTGGAGTCTGTTTAGCCGTGCCGATCTCATGGGCGTGGGGTCGCGGTATTTCGACGACGCCAACACCGTGAAGGAGGATCCTTACGAGTTGGTCGATCTCCGACTGGGTGTGGAGGGAGAGCATCTGGATTGCTCGTTATGGGTCAAAAACCTTTTTGACAAGGAATATGTCGCTTTTGAAAACACAAAGACTGGAGCCGCTGAAGACGGCGCACCACGTATGTTTGGCGTGTCTCTGGATTACAGATTCTAGCTAGGTGTTTCGTGTACAGCCCTGCATCGTGTCGGGGCTGTACCTTTTTTGATACCGCGTTGTCGAAGGAGTAAATGATGAAATCACTATATGGTGGCGGTCAGGTGAACCAAACGACCAAAAAGATGTTTCTGCTGGCCTCCATGTATTTATGCCAAGCCATCCCTCTGGGCTATGTCTTCGGCAGCCTTCCTGTAATCATGCGCGAAAGTCACATGACACTGGAAGGCATCGGGGGGCTTTTCACCCTGCATTTGCCGTGGGCGTTCAAATTTCTTTACGCCTCATGGGTGGATCGGACATACATTCCCGCGCTGGGACGCCGTCGTTCGTGGATCTTCCCCATGCAATGGGTGGGAGCCTGCCTCCTGCTGGTAGCGTCCCAAACGCCGCCGGAGACTAATTTTGGAGCGATGTATGCAGTCCTGATGCTTTTGAATATCGTGATGGCCACCAATGATATTGCAGTGGATGGATATGCCACGGATATTCTGGAACCGAATGAGAGACGGTGGGGTAATACCATACAGGCCGGTGCGCGGTATGTCGGAATGATCCTCGGCGGTGGCCTGATGTTGTTTCTGCACTCCACTCTGGGCTGGGATGTCCTGTGCCTGACTCTTGCCGCTATAGTCTTTTTGCTCAGCCTCCCTGTCTTTTTTCACAAGGAGATGGCGTCAATTTTTACGGAAAGCGCTAGCAAGGAGGAGAAGGCTGGTGTCCTGGCTTTTCTGAAGCGGCGAGATGTTCTCTGGTTGTTGCCGGTACTTATAGCCCCTACGGCATTCGTTTTCTGCGGATTCCAGATGCGTACTCCTCTGCTTGTGGATCTGGGACTTGATTCAAAGACAATCGGAGGTCTGCTGATGCACTACGCCTATCCAGCCGGGTTGGTTGGGACTGTGCTGAGTAGCTGGCTGTTGCACAAGGCAGGTCGTCATATGTTCATGCGGTTTTTTTGCCTGAGTGCCATCATGCTTGCTGTCTATACTGTTTTTTGTGCACAAAACGGCAGTATCTCGATTTTGGGGGCCATCGTGGTGTTGTCCTTGGATAATATACTCATTGGTGGCATTCAGGTATGGGGATTCACACTCATGATGCGTGCCAGTGCCGGATTGAACGCGGGAACCGGTTTTGCCGTACTGAGCAGTTTCTACATCATCTTTCCATTAGTTCTGGCCCCGTTTATCGGCAAGATCGGTGACAAGTATGGCATGGCGAATCTCTATACTCTTTTGGCTTGCCTCATGGTGTTGGGATTTGTTGTTGCTGAATTGGCCATGCGCGGTCTTCAAAAAACCGCATTCCACTCCGATTGCCCGGAAAATGTAACCCAAGGCACGTCTGGAACTTCAAAGGACCGCCTGCAATCAACATTCGAGAAAATACACAATGACGACTAAAACAAAGATCAGGCAGGCTTTTACTGGCGAGCACGTATCCCTTTATGACCAAAAAGCGACTCAGTCCAAATGGCTGGACCCGGATATCGTTTTCGGGATGGCCTATCGATTCATTGTTTCGGGAGAGGATATTCTGGATGTGGGTATTGGAACGGGGTTGTCCTCGGTTTTGTTTCACAAGGCCGGTCTTCGAGTGTTCGGGATGGATTTTTCAAGTGAAATGCTCGAAGTTTGCCGGAAAAAGGCATTTGCGGTTGAGCTCAAGGAGCATGACCTGTCCGTGGCACCATACCCGTTTGCCGCCGAGTCTGTTCACCATGCCGTTTGTACGGGCGTCATGCATCTTTTTAGCGATCTGGATATGATATTCACGGAAGTGGCCCGCGTCATGAAAAAGGGGGGAGTGTTCGCATTTGTCATTGCGCATGGGGACACGGGAGGATCGCGTGAACGGATGTTGAAAGGCCACGACGGGCATTCAAAAAGTGTCAAGTTCCATCTTCACTCACCCTCCGCCATGGACGAATTGTATGAACGCTGCGGATTCGAGCTTGCAGGTTCCCTGCATTTTACCTCTGTTTCGATCGGCAGGCAGGAGATGGAGTACAGGGCTTGCGTCGCACGAAAACTTTGAGCTGCTTGCCTGACTGTACAAAGCAAAGGACTCCCGGATGTTCCGGGAGTCCTTTTTTCATGATTGTTGCGTGGATTTTAGTCAGCATGGCTGGAAGCAGGCCAGATAGGTGTGCTTCAGATTCAACTCGGAGTATCTTTTGAAGCCGCATGGAGCGGCCAGTGTTTCGACGTCATCCGCCGACAGACGCGAATGCAGGGGCGGGCCGAAATTCGCTTCCTCCTTCTTGCATTCAAGCACCGCGAGCACCCCGTCCGGGCGCAACACCCTTTTGAATTCGGAGAACATGCTTTCTGCCTGATCGCGCACGCTTTTGATATGTAGCACGGTGCTTAGCATGAGGACATCCACGCTGTTCGTTTTCAAGGGGAGCGCTGCGGTGATGTCGCAGACGTGACCTGTTATGTTTGTCTTGCCTTCCTTGCGGGCAAGAGTATTCAGTTGTTCGATCGACGTTTCGACAGTGTCCAGGGCGATGACATGCCCTCTTTTTCCCAGTAGCCGTGCGGCGTACAGGGAGTATTCCCCCGCGCCGCACCCTGCGTCCACAAAGATCATGCCTTCCCGCAAGGTCAGGTGATCGAAAACGGCTTCCGGATCTTGCAGCCAGAAGCTGGTGGGACCATATCCCTTTTTGCCGGAGCCTCTGCTCCGGCAGTGCTGCTGATTTTGATTGTTCATGGGGTTATCCTTTCTTTTGCGTGATTGCTTTTTTTGATGATGCCGAAATGCATGCGTTGCAGAGTCCGTACAGGTACGTCGTATAGCTGTGCAATACGAATGCATGTTTTTCAGCCAATTCCTCGAATAGCCAATCCACATCCATTGCGGGTGCTTCCAATGTCTGCCCACAGCATTTGCAGATCATGTGCAGATGCTGATTTCCTTCTTTTTGCCGCTCATACCGGCTTTGTCCGTCTCCGAATTCCAGTTTTCGTACAAAACCGGCTTCAAGGAGCATTTTTAGCGTGCGATAAATGGTGGCAAGACTCAGCCTGTATCCCTTGCGGCGAATTTCTTTGTGAATTTCCTCTGGGGACGGATGGCCGTCCATCTTCAGAAAGACTTCCAGAATTACTTGGCGCTGGCGCGTCAGCTTGTGACCATTCTTTTGCAGGGCTCGCATTATTCCCGTTTCGGAGCCATCTCTTTGGTGGTGGCTGTGCATTTCGTGCATTATGTTGTGCATCGGGTCCTTCACTGGGTTAAATGAGGCACGGCCTCAGATGTAAAAGAGAAACGACTCCGTTTTTATTTCGTCTGCCTTGTTGCGATTTCCGTCAAAGGTCAGTGTCTGCATTGGCAGGGAGGCACCCTCGTTGCGCCGTTTTTGCAGGATGTCGAGGGAGATGCCCGTGTTTTCGTACATTGAGGTGACCGAGATGATACCGCGTGCCCCGGACAGGTTGCCATAAGGTTTTGCGTTCCGGTAACGACCAAAGGAACCAGCGTAGAAGCCGAGCGCATCGTCCGCCCGGGTCATGAGCAGCTTCAGGTCCGGTTCAAAGTGACTTTGGATGCCAAGGGGTGCCGAAACGGTGCGGATAAGCTCCTTGAATTCATCCAGCAAACGTGTCTTCATCGGCTGACTGCCGTTGTCTTCCGGTGCAAAGTCGTGCCAGAAGGTCCACATGTATTCGCTCAAGGGAGCGTAGATGACGCGGTTGCCTTTTTCTTCGAGCGTCTTGAATGTGCAGTCGTTCAGTACGTCGTTGTAGAGCGTCATCGGTTCACCCAGGGCAAAGACCGTCTTGCCGCCTTCATCTTCCTGTATCCACGTGAGGACACGTTGGGCAACGGATGTGAGGGATTTTGAAGTCAGGGCATTGTTTCCAATTGTATCTTCGATGGTTTTCAGGAGTTTTTGCCGCCTGTGCCTGGGGGCCAGCAGGATGAGGTCTCCGGCAAGCAGGCACAGGAACATGCTTTTTGCAGATTTTTCGTCCAGCTTGAGGAGGTCCTCCATGTAGGGGGAAATTATCCCGACCCCTCTCAGGCCGTTCTCATCCAGTTTGGTGCGCACGAATCGCGAGTATTGCCCGTCGACTTCCGCTCCTTCGTTTTGTGGGAGCAGCAGATTCGGTTTTTCCTTGGAGCCGTTCGTTTTTTTCAAGGTCTGGAGCAAGTCGCCCAACAGCACGGCCATGGAATAGTATTCGTTGGTGACGGTGTGGTTCCTGCCCAGATCTATGGACGCGGCGGTGGTCGCATCGGTCTCGACCACGTCGAATCCGCTGGCCTCCATTACTTTGCATGCCAGCCGGGAATATGGATAGAGACGTGGGACAATTATCTTTTTCGCTGCTGGCAGGGAAGCCTTGTCGCTGATGTCTACCGGCGGCTCAGGCGGAATGTTCGTGTATGTCTCAAGCGGACCGGCTTGCTGGACGGGACGCTTGCCCAGGCTGTTCACGAACGCCTCGATGCGCGTGATGACACCCACACCGGATGAATGCTCGTCCACCTCGACGGTCAGGTAGGGCTTGTCGCCCATGATTTCCCTGAAGTAGTGGGCTGTCACGGTATCTGGGCCGCAGCCGTGATGCGTGAGGAAGATCGCATAGAGGTTCGGGTGTTTGGAAACCAGCTTGGCAGCTTCAAGGATATGTTGCCCAAAGGGCCAGTACATGTTCGGATGTTCCTTGAAGATATCCACTTCAGGCATGTCGTAAAATGGCAGGGTCTGGTATCCCATAGCCGCAAGCTTGTCCGGTATGCCCTGATTCAGGACGGGATCGGCCACGCCGTAGATTTTGGAGATGAGCACAAAGGTCTTTTTGTCGGGATCGAGATTGGCGATCGTTTCCTTGCCACGTTGCTCAAGTTTGCCCTCGAAAGCCTTGAACGATACCATGGCCTTTTGCAGGGCCTTGCCGGTTTCCTGTTCGGTTTTTCCCAATTTGCGGCCCATGCCCATGAACACGTTGCGCATGAATTCCTGCCCCTGATTAAAGGCAATGGTCGGAGCCAGCAGCTTGATCTCCTTTTTGTCGAGGGCCATGGCTTTGTTGATTATTTTGAAGGCCAATTGCATGTAGGCGCACCCGTAATTCTGCCGGGAGAGAGAGCCGGGGTGGAAAACAGTGTAGAGGTCGGGGAAGAACAGGTAGTCCACGCTTTTCTCCACCAATTCCGCAACATGGCCATTGATCAGTTTGACCGGATAACACGTCTCATCCAGGGAAAACTCTTGCGATAGGCGAATTGTTTCCTCCGAGGTGGGAGCGGAGAGCAGCACGTTGAAACCCAGATCCCGGAAGAAAGGGTAGAACATGGGAAACATGCCATAGGTGAACAGGGCGCGAGGTATGCCAACAGTCTTTTTGTTCGGGTCTCGGACAGCGTCGTATCCTTCGAAAACGAATTGCTGGATCTTTTCGTTGAAGTCCGAAGTCACGACTGCACCTGAAGGTTTTTTGGATTGAGCTTCTTTCGGCGGAGCGGGCGAGAATCCCTTGAAGCTTGTTACTGCATCACCTGCTGCCTCCATTTCTTCCCGGGCCAGGATGGCGGCTCCGTACGCGCCGGTGACGCTGAAAAAGGGAGGCACGGTGATATCTCTGCCAGTCACTGCGCGAAAGGCGTTGACCACACCCTGATTGTAAGCCACGCCGCCCTGCAGGAATATATTGCGACCTATGCGTTTTTGGCCGACCACCCTGTTCATGTAGTTTTTGACAATGGAGTAGCATAACCCGGCAGCGAGGTCGGCGATGTCCGTCCCTTGCCCCAGGTGGGCGGCGATACTGCTTTCCATGAAAACGGTGCAGCGTTCGCCCAAGCTTGTGGGGGTAGCCCCGGAAAGAGCGGTGGGACCGATTTCTTCCAGTTGGACACTTAATTTCTTGGCTTGTTCCTCAATGAAGGAGCCAGTTCCGGCTGCGCAAATCTTGTTCATCTGGAAGTCGGTGACAACGCCGTCTTCGAGTGCAATGAATTTGGAGTCCTGGCCACCGATTTCGAAGATGGTGTCCACGGAAGGATCAATCGCCACCGCGGCCCTGGCCTGTGCGGTTATTTCGTCGCGGACTACATCTGCTCCGACCATCTTGCCGGTCATGTACCTGCCGGAGCCGGTCGTTGCAGCTCCCGCGACTCTGATCCTGTTTCCGAATTCCTGTTGCAGTTCCAAGAGACCTGTGCGCACGGCCTGGACCGGGTTGCCTGCCGTTCTCAGGTAGCGGCATCCAAAAATCCTGTCCTGATCGTCGATGAGAACAAGATTTGTACTCGTGGAGCCGACATCGATGCCCAGCCAGCAATCCGTCTGGACCGACTCCGGCAGCGGTTGGGGCGTATGTTTGTCCTTGCCGTCGTCCGAGCCCAGTCCGTACAGCGGTTCGAGATACATGGACTCGTGCATGTGAATGTGCAACGCGGGTGCATTGGTCAGGGCATCTGTCGTTTCCCTGAGATTGACGATCATTTTGTCCTGTGCGGCCAGTATGGCTGCACCGATAGCACCGGCCATACTTGAATGGTCGCTGATGTGCAGTTCATCCGGGCCGAGTTTGAGAACGGACGCCATGGCTTCGGTTATCGCGCTGTTACGGCAGACGCCGCCTACGAAGAGCATTGGCGTGTTTTTGGGAAGCCGCCGCATGACCGAGCTTCTATAGTTTTTGACCACGGCATTGGCCAGTCCGGCCAATATGTCCGCAACCGGAACGCCTTCCTGCTGGTGATGGGTGATGTCCGTCTTGGCAAATACGCTGCAACGTCCGGCAATCCGGGGAATGAAGGTTGCTCTGGCCGCGTGGACGGAATATTCCTCGATGTCCATGCCCAGCCGCGAAACCTGTTCTTCAAGGAATGAGCCAGTTCCCGACGAGCAATTGGAAGTCATGGAGACTTCCACGCGAGCCTTGTCCTCCCGGGTGAAGCCAGTGATGAATTTCGCTGTCTGTCCACCCATTTCGATTATGGAAACACAATCCTTGTCAAGGAACAGTCCTCCCTCCACAATGGCCGCAACCTCGTTGACAGGACACACTTTCCCGCTGTCGGTCAGAAATGCGGCTCCGCTGCCTGTGACGGCACAATGGCATATCCGGTCAGACCAGGACTGTTTAAGAGTGCGTTCAAGAATTGCTTTCAGCGTGTTGAAAACGTTTCCCCGGTGAAGGGCGTATTCCGAATGGATGATCGTGTTGTCGGAATCCAGAATTGCGATTTTGACGGCTGAGTAGCCGATGTCTATTCCGAGGCTATACATGGTTGCGTTCCTCCAGGCAGGTGGCATGTCACAGGCTTGTAATAGTGAGTTTCTGCAACAAGGTTTAGAGTCTTAACTATTTGTCCAAAAAAATAAAAATGAAGGACTCTCCGTTTATTTCCCTCTGACAGGAAAACCCCGTTTTTACGAACGGAGTTCCCCTGCCAGGAGGGAGGGGGAGGGAAGGGGCTAGATTACAGCCTAAATCATTCTTGCTATCTCCGAAGCGTGATGCAAGGCGTCAAGACCATTGGTGGGCATGACATAAGCATCGCCTACGACGTATGTTTTCCCCGGTACATTTCCGTTCATTGCGCCAAGCGGGTCATGGCTGCGTACTCCGGTCGCCATGACTATGGCATCAAAGGTTCCCAGGTTTGTCCTCCGGCCCCCCTGCGTGACGAACAACTCGCCGGTAGCGGTGATTTCATCGACCTCGGTGTTGGTCTCAACGGTCACTCCCTTTTGAGTGAGACGTTGTATCAGCCAGACCTTTCTGGCGGGCATTTCGTCGGTGGCTATGGCAGAAAGAGCTTCGACTACGGTAACTTTTTTCCCCTTGTCTGCGAGGTAGTGCGCGGTTTCACAACCTGTTGCACCGCCTCCGATCACGGCGATGTTCTGTCCCTGAATCGCTTCTCCATTCAGAACAGAATGGGCTGTCACCACCCTGTCGTTTTGCACTCCGGGAATGTCTGGGATGACAGGCACACTGCCGGTTGCCACCACCGTGACGTCCGGGGAGAGGCGTTCGATAAATTCCGAGGCCACTTCGCAATCCGTTTGCACCGTCACGTTGTCCAACTGGTCGATCTGGCTGACACGCCAATCGACAATCCAACTGAAATCTTCTTTTCCGGGCGGAACGGAAGCGAGATTCCATTGACCGCCCAGCCGATTTTCTTTTTCGCACAAGGTGACTTTGTGGCCTCGCTGTCCCGCGACAAGGGCTGCCTCCAGCCCGGCTGGACCTCCGCCGATCACCAATACCGTTTTTGGAATTTCGGCCTGGATCAGATGCATATCGTCCTCCCTGCCAGCTTCCGGGTTTTGCAGGCAGTTGGCATAACCGGCCGTCATCTGGGTTCCGATGCATCCCTGCAGGCAGCCGATGCATTTGCGTATGTCTTCGGCTTTGCCCATCCGGGCCTTGTTGGCCCAATCCGGGTCGGCGATCAAACCGCGGCCCAGCGCGACCATGTCAGCCTTGCCGTTCGTCAGGATTTCTTCTGCACTTTGGGGATCGACAATCCGCTGTACGCCGATGACGGGTATGGTCACTGCCTTTTTGATCGTGGCAATATGGTCGATGATAGGCGTGTGGCCCTCTTCGGCGATGGGCATCATCAGGGACCAGACCATAGGCGAGATGCCCCTTCCGGCTGTGATATGCAAACAATTCACACCGCCATTTTCCAGATCGCGGGCGATTTCCGTCGCATCGCTCACATCTATGCCGCCCCCGTCGCCTTCGGTGGCGACCATGCGGAAGATAATGGGGAAAGCACGGCCTACGGCAGCCCTGACTTTGGTGACGACCTCCATGGGAAATCGCATCCTTGCTTCACTATCTTTCCCATATTCATCGGTGCGCTTGTTGAAGTAGGGGGAATAGAACTGCTGGAGCAAAAAGCCCTGAGCACCGTTGAGTTCCACGGCATCCGCTCCGGCTTGTTTTGCCCGCAAGGCGGCTGCGGCGAATTCATTGCCCGCAGTTTCGATCTCCTTGTGAGTCATGGCGTTGGAAATCATGGTTGTTTTATCCATGTCCATGCCTTTGAAACGCATCTTGTTCGGCTCGAAAATACCTCCCGAGGGAGAGACGAGACGTTTCTTTTTTGTAAAGAACGGGTAGGCCTCCAGTCCGCCGTGCATGAGGTGGACGGACAGCTTGGCCCCGGCAGCGTGCACGGCATCCGCCAGTTTCCTGAAACCGGGAACATGGCTGTCGTCATAGAGTGAGTTCATCCCCACTCCCACGGTTCCGTTTTTGGAAACAGCGGCAACGCCAGTGGTTACCAAGCCCGTGCCGCCCTTGGCGATTCGTGCATAAAACTCGATAAGCCGACTTGATAGCGTGTCGTCCTTGTTGCTGAGGCCGGTGCCCATGGGCGCCAATGCGATTCTGTTTTTCAATTCCATGGAGCCGATGGTCAACGGTTGGAAAAGATGGGGAAAATGTTGTTGCATAGCTATATCCTTTGATTCTTCTGAGCCTAGAGGAAGGCCAGTCCGTCGGGCAGCGGTTCGTTGTATAATGCAAGGCTCGCCAATCCCTCTATCTGAATCGGGACCATCCCTGCTTCCTTGGTGGCAGAAGCGAGTGCCGCGTAGCAGTATGGGCAGGTGGTGACCAGGTATCTGGCACCTGCCCGTTTTGCGTCCTCGACATTTTTGCGCCCTTGCACTTCTGACCGGTCGGAGTCATTCAATGTGTCTCCTGTCAGGAGGCCGAAGTAACCGCGAGACCCGCAGCACAACCTGCTGTCGAAGTCGAACTTACGTTCGACACGCCTGACGCCAATCAGGCCGAAGAGGTCTTCGATCCGGGAATTTTTCTTGTCCCCGGCCTGCCACGAGCAGGGAAGCTGAACCGCGACATCTGCATCAACCGGATGGATTTGCTGCGGGTTGTCCTTGATCTTGCGGATGAGCCACTCCAGCAGCGTAATGGGCGTAAATCGCAACTCAAGTCCCATTCCGCGAGCCTTGTCCAGGCCGCGCAGGCTTTCGTCATGATAGAAGATGATTTCTTCAGCAGGCAGGGCGTTGAGGTTTGCAACGGCGGATTCAATCTGGGACTCAACCGAGTCTTTCAGGTAACCGTGAATCAAGCCGTGGCCGAGGGAGTAAGCACTTCCTCCAACGATGTTTGTGTTGCCAAACAACTTGCTTGAGTAGAATGCCTCGGAATTGACTTTTTCCATGATGCCCACGCTTATCCATGGGTCGGACCGAGTTGCCTTGCGTATATGATTGCGCGTTCCGTTGAGGAAAAAACTATTGACGAAAACATCGACGTGCTGTTGCAACACACCGGATTCAAGCGACATGATACTGCCTCCTTGTGTTAGTTGGTGTGTGGTTGAAAAAGCCCTTCTTCTTCCATCATCTTGAAAACCATCCAGGCTCCGCCCATGGCCGTGGTTCCGGACATGGAAAGCGTCACGCCTATAGCCTCAAGGATTTCTTCTTTTGTGGCCCCGGCCTTGATGGCTGCCCGAAGGTGTCCGAGCGTGCATGGGGCGCAGTGATCTTTTACGCCGATGGCCATAGCCATCAGATGTTTTTCCTTGGAACCCAGTGCTCCGTCACCGAATGCGGCGGTAACTATTTTCAGGGTGAGTTCCCAGACCTCATTCTTTTCGTTGTCGAAGTTTTTGCGACAGGCCAAAAAATCTTCAAGCCATTGTCCCTGATTTTGCATGATTTTGCTCCTTGTGGCGTGTTCTGCCACGAGTATGGTTAAGGGTCTTAACAGTGTGGATGCAAGACTGCACATGAATATTCTTGTGGCCAATGCATACCGGTCAATCTGGAAGGAGTATGGTTAAGGTATTAAACCATACTTTTAAAAAAAACTATTCCCCAAACAGTTCGGCAATGCGTTTGTCCACAACCGACTCAACTACTGCGAGGATGGAGGCGGCAACTGCCAACTGGGTGTCGGGGAACTCTCCAAGCTGTTTTACGAGGGTTTTCAGGTGCCGCTCATGAAATTTCTTGTGTGCGTCAAACGCTTCCCAGCCTGTATCCGTGAGGTAGGTCAAGATTTCCTTGTCGTTGTCCAACGCTTTCTCTTTTTTGGCGAATCCCTTTTTCTCCAACTTACCAACCATCTGGGATGCCGCGCTTTTCGTCACACCCAGAGTGTCGCCTATGCCCTTGATGTTGATTCCCTCCTGTTGGCCTATGGCGTTCAGGCAGTGAATTTCCTTTGCTGTCAGACCAATATTCTGGCCAGTGCGTATGGGCAAATCCTCAATGCGCGCGTGTTTGTTTATGATGCGCAGCAGTCTGGCAGTGAAGGATTCGATGGCTTCTTTCTTGTCGTTCATGACTTTTTAGTAAAGGTTCTAAACCATAGTGTCAAGGGCTGAAGTCTAGCTTTCTTTGAGCTGTGAGAGAATCTCCCCATCTTCAGGAGAGCGCGGATTGTCAAATGAAACTTACCACTGATGCAGTTCATGGAAGGAAGGTTGGACGAAAAGACCGGTGCAACCGATATCGCACTCGCATTTCAGGTCAAAATTCTCCACATCATTTTTTCTTTTTCTTACAACGCCCCGCAATGGCGGGAGCAGCTTACCGCGCCCGCTACCGCGTTTCGGCCAGATACCCCAGTTCGCGGGAAAAATCGTCGGTGTCGGCGGGCTGGTCGTGTAGCAGGTGGCCCAGACGCATCATCAGGCCTGCCGGGAAATCCTTGGTCCAGCGGTCATAGTAGCCGGTGAAGCCATACATCCAGAGCATCTCGGATGTTTGAATGAAAACCTGCTCGGCCAAAGTCTGCCAGTCCAAAGTACAGTCAATTTTCCAGACCGGATATTCCTTGCCGCCCACTTCCCGTTTGCCCTTGAACTCAATGCTGATACCGAGTTTACCCTCTGGCTTGGGCGTCAATATCCAGAAATAGAGCCAGCCTTCGCCCACCCACTCAAACTCGCAGTGGCGATAGTCCTTGTCCATGTCGGTGGGGGCGTCGAGACCTCGCAGGTCGCACAGGCTGCGGAACAAATCCTTGAGGGGTTCGGAAAAATTGGATTGGACGTTCAGGTCATAGTGGGAGCCATTCAGGACAATACGTGATTCCAGCCATCCCGCTTTGATTTCGGTCAGATAAAATTCGAACTGGTCGTCGGACATCCGTGCCTCCAGATGGTGAAGTGTCTCGCAAGCCAGACTGTACACAAAGACTGAGGAATTTTCAAAATAATCCCTGCACTCGAATAATAAAGGTCGTGGAATTTCAGGCGCACCGACTTTGTCAACACGTCAATCTAAC